>JBDLWC010000043.1:0-8547 GCA_039804485.1 Verrucomicrobiota bacterium | reverse complement strand
GCCTTGCGCGGGGGCGAGAGCGGCCTGCTCAAGGTCTCGATGGTCAACACCGCGCAGTATTTCGCCCCGCGTATCCTGGGCTCGTTCTGCCAGGCGCGTCCCGGGGTGGAGGCCTCGATGGAGCTCCTGAACCGCGACGGCATCATCGACCGGTTGCGCCAGAACCTGGACGACCTCTACATCATGTCGCGTCCGCCGACGGATCTCTCGCTGACCTGCACCGCGTTCATGCCCAATCCGCTGGTGGTCGTCGCCCCGCGGGCCCATCCGCTCGCGCGTCGCGCCAATCTCCGTCCCGAAGACCTCGCCGGCTTCCGCTTCATCTCGCGCGAACGCGGTTCGGGCACCCGCCTGGCCGTCGAGGAATTCTGCCGCCAGCAGAAGTGCGCGTTCGACGCGCGGTTCGAGCTCGGCAGCAACGAGGCCATCCTCGAAGCCGTGGCCGGCGGCATGGGCCTGGCGGTCGTCTCCACGCATGCGAACAAGACGGGCGCGCACCCGGGCGTCGTGACGCTGGATGTCGTGGGCTTCCCCTTGCAGTCCAGCTGGCAGATCGTCCACCCGGCGGGCCGGAAGCTGTCGCCGCTGGCGGCCGCCTTCCGCGCGCACCTCATCGCCGAGGCCAAGGCGCTTTCCGCCTGAGGCGGCTCAGCGGCAGCAGCCGGCCTTGACGCGTCGCGCGGGGGGCGCGGCGAGGTCGACCAGGCGAGCCAGGGAGGAGGGCAGGGCGGTGCGTCGGTAGTGGCACCAGCGGCCTTCCTTGCGGCTCGTGACCAATCCGCATTTCTTGAGCATCGCGAGGTGGCGCGACACCGTCGGCTGGTCGCGGCCGACGTGGGCCTGCAGGTCGCAGACGCAGACTTCGTCGCGGCCCAGGCGCGCCAGCAGGCGCAGGCGGGTCGGGTCGGAGAGCCCGAGGCAGAGGCGGGCGACGGTCGGGGCTGGGCGCTTGACTCCGGGCATGCGCCCCAGCATACATATGTCTAAGCATATGCAATTCCTAACCCCGGCGCCGATGACCCTGGCCGAATTCACCGCGGCCTTGGCGATCGACCCCAAGCTGGGGCTGCGTTTCCGCCTGCCGACCGGCGGCCTGACGCCGATCCATCTCCACCTGACCGAGGTGGCGCGCGTCGAGAAGCGGTCCGTCGACTGCGGGGGCACGATCCGCACCGACGTCTCGGCCCGGCTCCAGCTCTGGAGCGCGGACGACACCGAGCATCGGGTCGGCTGCGCGAAGGCCCTGCAGGTGCTCGCCCGCGGCGCCGAGATCGTCGGTTCGACGGCCCTGCCGGTCGAGGTGGAGTACGATTTCCCGCTGCTCACCCTGTTCCCGGTCGTCGGCACGGTCGTCGAGGGCGCCGAGCGCATCTTCCTGCTGCAGGCGAAGAAGACCGATTGCCTGGCGCAGGACATCTGCGTCCCCAAGGCGTGCCAGCCCGGCGGCGGTTGCTGCTGAATTTTCCCTATGAGCAAACCTCTCGTCCTCATCCTCTGCACCGGCAACTCCTGCCGGAGCCACCTCGCCGAGGCCATCCTGCGCCGCGCCGTCGGCGGCCTGGTCGACGTCGCCAGCGCCGGTTCCAAGCCGGCGGGCTACGTCCATCCCATGGCCCTCGAAGTCCTGAAAGAGATCGGCCTGGACGCTTCCGCGCATCGCTCGAAGCACCTCTCCGAGTTCCTGGAAGTCCCCGTGACCACCGTCGTCACCGTGTGCGGCAACGCCGATCAGGTCTGCCCGGTCTTTCCCGGCCAGGTGAACCGCCATCATTGGGGCTTCAGCGATCCGGCCCATGCCACGGGCACGCCGGAAGAGATCCGCGCGGAGTTCCGCCGGGTGCGGGACCAGATCCGCCTCGTCTTCGAAGCTTACGCGGCCGGGCTGAAGGAAGGCTCCGTCCGGTGAACGCGGGTCGCGCCACCGCGGCCGAGTTCCTCGGCACCGCCTTGTTGCTGCTGGCCGTGACCGGGTCAGGCATCATGGGCGAGTCGCTCGCGGGCGGCAACGCCGCGGTCGCCTTGCTGGCCAACAGCCTCGCGACGGCCGCCGCGCTGTACGTCATCCTCTCCCTGCTCGGTCCGGTCTCCGGCGCGCACCTCAATCCCGTCGTCAGCCTGATGGAGGCTTTCGACGGCAAATTGTCACCCGGACGACTCTTAGGGTATCTCGGCGCGCAGTTCGGCGGCGCATTGGCCGGCGTCTGGGCCGTCCACCTGATGTTCGGTCAGGCGGTGCTGCAAGTGGCGACGAAGCCGCGCGCCGGCGGCGCGCTCCTGTGGAGCGAGTTGCTCGCGACCTTGCTCCTGCTCGGTCTTGTGCGGATGGCGTCGGCGCGCGGTGACGCGAAGGTGCCCGCTTACGTGGCGCTGACCGTCCTGGCCGGCTATTGGGCGACGGCTTCGACCTTCTTCGCCAATCCCGCCGTGACCGTGGCGCGCGCTTGGACGGACACCTTCGTCGGGATCCGCCCGGGCGATGTCCTGCCGTTCATCGGCGCGCAGTCGCTGGCCTTGGTCGTGGTCATCGTGGTCGCGCGTCTCCTCCGTCGCTGAGGTCTGTTTCGGGCACGTTCGCGGGCGGTGCGCTTGAAAATCAAGACCGCCGCGACGCGGCTTCGTCTATGGAGGTCATAGCCTAATGGATATGCTTGATATTGACCGCCTGGACGGGTGGTTTTTCGCCAAGTTTGGTTTGCGTATTCTCGCTTAAATCGAGATTTCACCAAGCGATGTCAGACTCTAAGGACAACACAGGTTCTTCGGCATTAACGCCCGGTGCGGGCAGTCGTCCCGACCTTGAGTTATCGCTCCTCTGTTACCTTGCGCGGCAGGCCGCCCTCGTGCCTGATTCCGCCCGGGTCGCCGGCGTCTTGGCCGGTCACCCCGACGAGGAGCCCTTGGAGCGGGTGGCGGCCTCGGCGCCCGCGGCGGGTCTCAAGTTCAGCGTCTGCCGGATGCCTCTGGCTTCCGCCCTCTGGCAGGCAAGGGCCTCCTTGCCCTTGGTGATCTTCACCCCGCAGGCCGGCTGGAAGATCGTGGTCGGGGGAGGGCTCTTCCGCGAGCGTCTCGCGAACTTCGACGGGGACGAGGCGACCACGGTCGTCACGCGGAGCGCGCTGGTCGCCCAGCTCGGGCTGGCTTCGGCCCAGGAAGAAGTCGAAGTCGCCTTCGTCTCTCCGGCCATGCCCGCCGACGGCCTGCGCGGCAAGCTGCCCGAAGACGACCATGGGCATGGACATCATGCGACCCCCGTCAGCCGTTTCCTCGGGCTGATGCGTCCCGAGACGTCCGACATCGTCTCCATCCTGATCTTCAGCCTCGTCACCGGCGTCCTGTATCTGGCTTTGCCCCTCGCGGTCAACGGACTCGTCGGCAACCTGGCTTTCGGCACGCAGTCCACGCCTTTCCAGCAGGCGCTCATCTTCGTGACCTTGGCGCTGAGCGGCTGCCTGATCCTTTCGGCGGTCATCCGGGCCCTCCAGGTCGTCGTCGCGGAGAACATCCAGCGGCGGATCTTCGTCCGCCTCGCGGCCGACATGGCCTGGCGTCTCCCGCGGGTGAAGGCGGAGGCGCTCGACGGCATCCATGCGCCCGAGATGGTGAACCGCTTCCTCGACGTCGTGACCGTGCAGAAAAGTTCGGCGACCCTCCTGCTGAACGGCATCAACATCGTTGTCGGCGCCATCGTGGGCCTGATCGTGCTGGGCTTCTACCATCCTTTCCTGCTCATCTACATGTTCGCGATCCTCGGCGGGCTCGCGTTCGTCGTCTTCGTGCTCGGCCGCGGGGCGATCTCCTCGACCCTCGCCGAATCGCGCAGCAAATACGCCGCGGTCGGCTGGTTGGAGGAAGTCGCCCGTTATCCCCGTCTCTTCAAAGGCCCTTCCGGTCTCACCCTGGCGGGAGCCAAGACCGACGCGCTCGCCCGCGACTACCTCGAGGCCCGCGCCTGGCACTTCCGCGTGCTCATCCGCCAGATCGCCGGCCTGCTCACCCTGGAGGTCCTGGCGACCGCGGCCCTGCTGATCGTCGGCGGCGGGCTCGTCCTGAGCCAGCAGCTCACCCTCGGCCAGCTGGTCGCGAGCGAACTCATCGTCGGCACGGTGGTGGCGTCGGTCTCCAAGCTCGGCAAACAGTTCGAAGCCTGGTACGACGCGCTCGCCGCGGTCGACAAGCTCGGGCACCTCGTCGACCTCGAGACCGACCGCGAAGGCGGGGAGGTGCCGGCCGGAGACCCCGCGGGCGTCTCCCTCGAATTGCGCGGCGTCTCCTTCGCCTATCCGGACGGACGCGAGGTGCTGCGCGGCGTGAATCTTTCCCTCCGGCCCGGACAGCGGATGGCGTTGGGCGGCGCCCAGGGAAGCGGTTGCAGCACCTTGCTGGACCTCGTCGCGGCCATGCGCGACCCCACGGGCGGCGAGATCTTCGTGGACGGCCTCGACCTCCGTTCGTGGGATCTGGAGGCCTATCGCTGCCAGGTCATGCTGCTGCGTTCGCAGGACATCCTCACCGCGAGCCTGCTGGATAATCTCCGGCTCGGCCGGACGGACATCACCATCGGTCAGATCCAGGCGGCGCTCAAGGAAGTCGGCCTCCTGGAAGACGTCCTGGCCATGCCCGCAGGCGTGGGGTCGCAGCTCGTCACCGGGGGGCTGCCGCTCTCCAGCCGCCAACGCAACCGCCTCCTCATCGCGCGCGCGCTCCTCCATCGCCCGCGTCTGCTCATCATCGATGAGTTCCTCGACGGCATGGATCCGGAGAACTCCAGCCTGATGGCCGACCTGGTCATGGCGCCGGGACGGCCTTGGACGTTGCTCCTGGCCACCCGCGACCCGCAGCTCCTCGCCCGCTGCCCGAGCCTCCTCACCCTCGACTCCTCCAAGGCATGACCAAGCACGACGACCACCAGGCCATTCCTCTCCGCGGTCATCTGCCCGCGCTCCTGATCGCTGGTTCCTCCTACCGCGTCCGGATGGCGGCCCGTCTCTGCGCGGCGGCGTTCGTCCTCGTCATCCTCGGGATCTGGTTCCTGCCGTGGCAGCAGTTCGTGCAGGGCACCGGCAAGGTCATCGCGTTCGATCCCTTGGAGCGCCGGGTCAACGTCGAGGCCCCCGTCGCGGGCCTCGTGCGCCGCATGCACGTCGTCGAGGGCCAGCGCGTCAAGTCTGGCGAAGTGATCGCCGAACTGCAGGACAACGATCCGAACCTCCTCGCCAACCTGAAGGCCCAGCGCGCCTCGCTGGCCGACCGCCGCGCGGCCACCGCCCGCCGCATCCAGGACCTCGACCTCCAGGTCCGCCAGCTCGAGCTCGCCCGCGGCCAGTCGGTGGACGCCGCCCGGCAGCGCGTCGTCGCGGAGAAGATCGCCGCGGAGACCGCGGCCCTGAACTTCACCCGCACCAAGGAATTGAAGGAGGGCGGACTCGTCTCCGTGCGCGACTACGAGCTCGCGATCCAGTCCCGCGACAGCACCGCCTCGTCCTTGCTCGCCGCCGAAGCCACCCTGGGGCGGACCGAGAGCGAATTCAGCGCGACCATCGCGGGCGTCCGCGCCCAGCGTGGTTCGGCCCAGTCGGACCTCGCCGCGGTCGAACGCGACGAGGGCGTCCTGGACGTCCAGATCAGCCAGAACCAGCGCCAGCTCGTCCGCGCGCCGCGCGACGGCATCGTCCTGTCGGTCCAGGCCACGGATGGCACCTACCTCCGTCCGGGCTCGCCGATCTGCGTCGTCATCCCCGAGACCGACAGCCGTTTCGTGGAGATCTGGCTCGAAGGCAATGACATGCCCTTGCTGCAGTCCCGCGTCACCAAGCCCGACGGCACCGTCATCCCCGGCAGCTCCGTGCGCCTCCAGTTCGAAGGCTGGCCGGCGATCCAGTTCGTGGGCTGGCCGAGCATCGCCATCGGCACGTTCGGCGGCGAAGTCGTCTTCGTGGACGCGGCCGGCGATCCCTCGGGCAAGTTCCGCGTCGTGATCGCGCCGGCGGTGGACACCGTCGTCATCGACGGCAAGAAGACCGAGTCTCCCTGGCCGGGCAATCGCTGGCTCCGTCAGGGCGTCCGCGCCAACGGCTGGGTGCTGCTGCAGCAGGTCCCGCTCTGGAAGGAAATCTGGCGTCAGCTCAACGGCTTCCCGCCGGTCGTCGACATGGGCGCGCCCGGCAAGGAGGGCGGCAAGAAGTGAGGTTCCTCGCCTTCATCGCCTGTCTGCCGGCGCTGCTGGGCGCGGCCGAGCCCTTGGCGCTGCCCGAGGTGCTCGATTCCGTCCGCAACCGCTATCCCCCGATGCTCATCGCCCTGATCGAGCAGGACGTGGCGGCCGGCCGGCTGCGTCAGGCCGAAGGCGCCTTCGACCTCGGTTTCGCGCTGCGCGCCGGCATCGCGCCCAAGGGCTACTACGACGGCTCTTCGGGCGACGTCTCCCTCGACCAGCGCCTGCCTTTCTGGGGCGGCAACGTCTTCGCCGGTTATCGCCGCAGCAGCGGCCTGCTCGCGGATTACGACAAAGAGCGCACGCAGCGCGACGGGGAGTTCCGGGCCGGGCTGCGTTTCAATCTCCTGCGCGACGGTCCGATCGACCGGCAGCGCGCGGAACTGCAGAAGGCCCGGCTCGACCTCGATCTCGCCGACCCCTTCATCCAGCGCCAGAAGCTCGACATCGTCCGCGCCGCCACGCGTTCCTATTATCAATGGGTCGCCGCCGGTCTCCGCGAGGCCATCGCCCGCGACCAGCTCAAGGTGGCCGAAGACCGCGCCGCCGCGCTCACCGAGCAGGCCAGGAAGGGGATGGTCGCCCCGATCGTCGTCACCGACAACGAGCGCCTCATCGTGAGCCGTCAGCTCACGGTGACCCAGGCGCGCCGCCGCTTCGAGGCCGCTTCGCTGGAACTCTCCTTGTTCTACCGCGGCCCGGACGACCAGCCGATCGCCCCGGCGCGTGAACGGCTGCCCGCGGCCTTGCCCGCGGCCGAACTCCCCGCCCGTCTGGGCGATGTCTCGCTCCTGGAGTCCGTCGCGGAGCTCCGGCCGGAGCTGCGGCGCGTCCGCTTGCTCAAGTCCAAGGTCGAGATCGACCTGCGCCTCGCGCGCAATGCGACCTTGCCCAACCTGGATCTCACCTTGGGGGTCACGCGCAACCAAGGCGGCGGTCCGTACAAGGACCTCGAGCGTGACGAAGCCCGGGCCGGCTTGGAATTCCGGATTCCCCTGCAGCGGAACGAGGCCTTGGGCCGGTCCCAGGTCTCGGAAGCCGAACTCCGCCGCCTTGAGCAGGACCTCTATTTCGTCCGTGACCGCATCCGCGTCGAGATCAAGGACGGCTGGTCGGCGCTGGCGGCCGCGAGCGAACTGCTCGGCGTGGCCCGGCGCAACGTCGAGCTATCCGAACAGCTCGTCAAGGCCGAGCAGACCCGTTTCCGGCAAGGCGCCACCGATCTGCTCGCCCTGCAGATCCGCGAGCAGGCCTTGCTCGAAGCTCAGTTCGCGGTCGTCTCCTCGCAGGCGGATTTCTTCGCCTCGCTGGCCGATTACCGCGCCGCCACGGCCGAGGAGCTGCGCTGAACCGGCGTCAGGCCCGGACGATCCGTCCTGCGATCGGAACGGCCAGGGCCAGTGTGTTCGAGATCGTGCCGTACTTGCGGATGTTCGTGTGCAGGAGTTCGAGCCGGGAGTCGGGTTCGTCCGTGTCGACCGTGATCACGTAATCGATCGAGAGCAGTTTCGGCGGGCTGTCCTGGCGGACCGCATGCAGGCGTACTTCGAGGCCGCGCAGGGCGAAGCCCAGCACCGGCAGCACGCGTTCCGCGCCCTTGATGATGCAGGCCGAGAGGGCGGCGAGGAGGAGTTCGGCCGGGTTCAGGGCGTCTACGCGCCCCGCAGGGTCCGTGTCGGCGATAAGCGAGGCTTCCTTGGCCGTGACCAGGCTGCCGTGCTGGTCGAGCCTCCGGGCCGTGACGTGGTATTCGAGCATCGAGGGGGAAGGGCTTAGCGGGCCAGCCAGCCCCCGTCGACGGCCAGGCTCTGTCCGGTGATGAAGGAGGCTTGTTCCGAGGCCAGGAAGACGATCGCGGCGGCGACTTCGTCGGGCGTCCCCATGCGGCCCAGCGGGTGCATCCCTTCGATCGCCCGGCGGGCCTCGGTGTCGCCTGCGCCGACGGCGCGGTCGATCATCTCGGTCTGGATGGCGCCGGGGGCGACCGCGTTGACGCGGATGCCGAAGCGGGCGACTTCCAGCGCGGCGGCCTTGGTCAGGCCTTCGACGGCGTGCTTGCTGGCCACATAGGCCCCGCAGGTCTCCAGGCCGACATGGCCGGCGACCGAGCTCACGTTGACGATGGCGCCGCCGCCCGCATGACGCAGGGCGGGGATCTCATGCTTGAGGCACCAGAGCACGCCTGCCGCGTTCACGCCCAACGTGCGTCGCACATTGGCGTCGGTCTGCTGCTCCAGGCGCAGCGTCTGATCTCCCTCCGTCCCGGCGTTGTTGATCGCCACGTCGAGCCGGCCGAAGGCTTCCATCGCCGTGCGCACCGCGAGGATGGCGCCGGC
>JBDLWC010000042.1:0-2698 GCA_039804485.1 Verrucomicrobiota bacterium | reverse complement strand
GACGCCGCCCATGATGAACTTCGGCGTCTCGGTGGGGAAACGGGTGTCGCGCCACCAGCCAAGCCCGCCCTCGATGTCATTGTAGAGATTCTTGGGTTTCGCGCCGGAATAAAGCGGGTGCATCCACGTGCCGAAGAGTCCCGTCTGGAAGCGATGCCCCGGATACTGGCTCAGCAACCGCCAGGCCGCGGCGTAGATCGAGAAGCCGGCGTCAAAGGTCTCGGGCACGCGTTCGGTCGGCACCAAGAGGTAACCGGCCATCTCGACCTTCTGAGGAGCGGCGGAGACCGACGAGGCCAGCAGGCAGGCGGCCAGGAGTGCGGGGGTGCGCATGGAGGAGAGTAAACGGCCCCGGCCCGGCCCTGCCCACCCGAAACGATGGGCGGTTGGCGGTTAGCGGTTTGCGGTTGGGCGTGCGCAGCGACCCTGACCTCGTGATCCGCCTATCTCTCAGCGAATCGCCCACCAAGGTCGATCGGCCCCATCCGACGCAGAGACGGAACTTTCGAGTTTCTCTTGCCCAACCGCTAACCGCCAACCGCTGATACCCTCTGCCTCTGTGCCTTGAATCTCGCCCCTACCCCTGCCCATACCCCTGCAAAGCCTACCCCTACCCCTAACCCTACCCCGACCCCTGCCAATTGGGCTTTGACTAGGGTTTTCCCCGTCCGTTAACCATAACGCTCGATTCCGTCCGTCCCGACCCATGAAACGCTCCCACACCTGCAATGCCCTCCGCCCCGCCGACGCCGGCCAGACCGTGACCCTCGTGGGTTGGGTCGACACCAAGCGCGACCTCGGCGGCGTGACCTTCGTCGACCTCCGCGACCGCGAAGGCATGACCCAGGTGGTCTTCAATCCGGGCGCCAACGGCATCCAGGAGATCGCCCAGCGCCTCAAGACGGAGTCCGTCATCGAGATCACCGGCAAGGTGCGCGTCCGCTCGGCCGAGACCATCAACGCCAAGCTCGCGACCGGCAGCGTCGAGATCGCCGCCGAATCCCTGACCGTCCATAACGTCTGCGCCGACCTGCCGTTCCCGATGGACGACGACAAGGCCGACAAGGTGAACGAGGACCTCCGCCTCGAATACCGCTTCCTCGACCTCCGCCGCCCGCGCAACATCGGTCTGCTCAAGCTGCGCGCCAAGGCCGCCCGCGCGATCCGCGCCGAGCTCGACAGCCAGGACTTCCTCGAGATCGAGACCCCGACCCTCTTCAAGAGCACGCCCGAAGGCGCCCGCGAGTTCCTCGTGCCGAGCCGCGTCAACCCCGGCGAATTCTACGCGCTCACCCAGTCGCCGCAGCAGTACAAGCAGATGCTGATGGTGGCCGGCGTGGAACGTTACTACCAGATGGCCCGCTGTTACCGCGACGAAGACCTTCGCGCCGACCGCCAGCCGGAATTCACGCAGGTCGACCTGGAGATGTCCTTCATCGACCGCGAGGACATGTACAAGCTGATCGAGGGCATCCTGAAGCGCACCTGGAAGGAGACCCTCGGCATCGACATCCCGACGCCCTTCCCGCGCATGGCCTACCAGGAAGCGATGGACCGCTTCGGCATCGACAAGCCCGACACCCGCTTCGGCATGGAGATCCAGGACCTCACCGGCCTCTTCAAGGGCTCGGCCTTCAAGGTCTTCAACGTCGCCGCCAACACCCCGGGCTCCGTGGTCCGCGCCATCAACGCCAAGGGCCTCGCCGACATCACCCAGGGCGAGCTGACCAACTTCGAGAACATCGCCAAGAGCGCCGGCGCCAAGGGCCTCGCCTTCATCAAGTGCGAAGCCGGCGAATGGAAGTCCCCCATCGTGAAGTTCTTCTCCGACGACGAGAAGGCCGCGCTGAAGAAGCAGCTGAACATCGAGGACGGCGATATCGTCTTCTTCGCCGCCGCCCCCTGGGAGCAGGCCTCGACCATCCTCGGCCGCATCCGCCTCGAGTCCTCCTATCTCCTCAAGGCCCGCGGTCGCCTCACCCTGCCGGCCGACCAGTACAACTTCCTGTGGGTCATCGAATTCCCGCTGATGCTCTGGGACGAGGAAGAGAAGCGCTACCTTTCGGCCCACCACCCGTTCACCGCGCCGGTCGTCGAAGACGAGCCCCTGCTCGCCACCGACCCCGCCAAGGTGCGCGGCCAGCACTACGACATCGTGCTCAACGGCGTCGAGCTCGGCGGCGGTTCCATCCGCATCCATAACCCGGCCGTGCAGAAGCGCGTCTTCGAGGACATCCTCAAGATCCCGCAGGACCTCGTCGACAGCCGCTTCGGTTACATGCTCAAGGCCTTCTCCTACGGCGCTCCGCCCCACGGCGGCATCGCCCTCGGATTCGATCGTGTCGTCGCCATGCTCGCCGGCCGCTCCTCGATCCGCGACATCCTCGCCTTCCCGAAGAACCAGAACGGCCGCGACCTGATGGCCGACTGCCCGAGCCCCGTCGCCCCCAAGCAGCTCCGCGACCTGCGCATCCGCCTGGCCGAGGAAGAAGCCAAGCCGAAGGCCTGAGCATAAGCAGCCACGGCGACCAAAGGCACGGCACCCGCCGTGCCTTTTTTGCGCCTAGCGGACGCCTCGGGCGAAATGTCCGGGCACGGCATGATTTTAGACGGGCTTCCGCCGACGTGACGCTCATAAGGTGACTTCACCCCCATGCTACGATCGACCTGCCTGCTGCTCGGCGCCACCGCCCTGCTG
>JBDLWC010000041.1:0-3156 GCA_039804485.1 Verrucomicrobiota bacterium | reverse complement strand
AGTTCACGATGATGACCGGGTCGAGGTACTGGTTGAACGAATTGACGTAGCCGAGGCCGACGCTGAGACGTTCGGTGAGCTTGTAGTCGGCGCGGAAGTTGTGGACGTAATTGCCCTGACGGACCAGGGTGGCGCCGATGACGGTGCCGCTGACGCCCTGCAGCTGCAGGTCGTCGTTACGGGCCGTGACGCGGTAGGAGGAATTGAGCGAGAGCTTGAGAGGGCCGCCGTCGGCGAAGGTCACGCCGAGGCTGAGCGCGTCACGGTCATCCTCGAGGCCGGCGAACTCGGAGCCCGTGAAATTGACGAAGGACCGGCTGGCCTTGAACTCCACCGTGAGCGCGGAATCCTTGCCATACTCGAGGGAGAGGCCCGGGGTGACGAGCCACTGCGTCGCGGACTTCTTCACCTGGCCGGAATAGAGATTGTCGGTGACTTCGAGATAGGTCGACGCGTCGAAGAACAGATCGCAGTCGTTGCCGATCTGGACCAACGGCGAAGTGGGCATCCAATTGGCGCCCAGCGCAGAGGACGACAAGGCGAGGGCCGACGCGGCGAGGAGGAAGCGAGACATAGGGGTATGGCTTTAGGGGGTGTTCCTTTGATAGCATCTCCCCGAGGTGCTTCAACCCACAAAAACGGGCAAGTTGCCCGCCAAACAAAAACCCCGCCCTGATGGGCGGGGTCTGTCGGGACGGGCCAGGCCGGAGGTCAGGCCTCGGTCGGAGTCGGGAAGACCCGGATCCGGCGGTAGGCCGGGAGACCCGTGCCCGCCGGGACGAGGTGTCCCATGATCACGTTCTCCTTGAAGCCGGTCAGGTTGTCGCGCTTGGCCATCGTCGCGGCGTCGGTGAGGACGCGGGTCGTCTCCTGGAAGGAGGCGGCCGAGATGAACGACTCGGTCTCGAGCGAGGCCTTGGTGATGCCCAGGAGGATCGGCTCCGATTCCGCGATCTGACCGCCGCGCTCGTTGATGGAGCGGTTGGTCTCGGCGAGGATCGTGCGGTCGACCTGTTCGCCCCAGAGGTAATCGGAGTCGCCCGGCTCCGTGATGCGGACCTTGCGGAGCATGCGGGAGACGATGATCTCGATGTGCTTGTCGTTGATCACGACGCCCTGGGTGCGGTACACCTTCTGAATCTCGGTGATGAGGTAATCCTGCACCTTGGACTGGCCGAGGATGTCGAGGATGTCATGCGGATCGACCGCGCCGTCCGTGAGGACCTGGCCCTGCTTCACCTTGTCGCCGGCGGCGACGATGATGTGCTTGCCGTGCGGGATGAGGTGCTCCTCTTCGCGGCCGATGGAGTCGGCGATGACGAGGCGCTTCTTGCCGCGGATGGAAGGCTCGAAGCGGACGGTGCCGTCGATCTTGGCGATCTCGGCCGCGTCCTTGGGCGGACGGGCTTCGAAGAGCTCGGAGATGCGCGGCAGGCCCGCGGTGATGTCCTGCGTCTTGGCGGCCTGACGGGGGATCTTCGCGACGATCGAGCCGCGGCTGACCTTGTCGTCCTCGTCGACCTCGACGCGGGCGCCGGCGGGAATCGAGAACGAACCGACTTCCTTGCCGTTGGCTCCGATGATCTGGATCTGGGGATTCTGCTCGTCGGAGTGCTCGATGACGGACTTGTAGAACGTGTTGTTCGACGGGTCGCGCTCTTCGGTGAAGGTCACGCCGGAGATCATGTCGACGAGGCGGATCTTGCCGTCGCCGTTGGCGATGATCGGGGTGGAGTTAGGATCCCAGGCCGCGATGGTGACGCCCTTGTCGACCGGCTTGCCGTCCTCGACGCCGACCACGGAGCCGGCGACGATGCGGTACTCTTCGACCGGCGAACCGGCTTCGTTGAGCAGGCGGATCGAGCCGTTGCCGTTCACGGCGATGAACTTGTCGCCGACGGTGACCGTCGTGAGGTCGACGTACTGGACCAGGCCCTTGCCCTTGGACTTGATCTCCGGGGTCTTCAGCTGGGCGACGCCACCGATGTGGAACGTACGCATGGTCAGCTGGGTGCCCGGTTCGCCGATGGACTGGGCGGCGATGATGCCGACCGCGGTGCCGCGCTCGACCATGCGGCCGGTCGAGGGATCGAGGCCGTAGGAAGTGGGCGGAATCGCGTTCACGTTCATGTGCGTGAGCGGGGAGAGCACCTTCACGCGGTCGAGGCCGACCGTCTCGATGCGCTTGGCGGAGACTTCGTCGATGAGGTCGCCGGCCTTCACGATGACTTCGGAAGGATTGAGCGGGTTGGTCACGTCTTCCGACGGGCAGCGGCCCACGATGCGGTCCGACAGCGAGACGAGGAGCTCGTCGCCGTCGTAGATCGGGGTCTTCCAGACGCCGTTCGGGATGTGCACGTGCACACGGTCGACGCCGGCGTCGCGCAGCTTGGCGATCAGCTCCTCGGTCAGAGGGGCTTCGGCCTTGGCGAGCGGCTTGGCGGCGCCGGACGGGTTCGGGACATCCGCCGCGAGGTGACGGCCGAGGGCGGCGTCGCCGAGGGTGATGACTTCGGAGCCGGGGGCGACGTCGCGGGAGTCCGTGACGATCACGTCCATGGCCACGTCGCAAAGCTTACGGGTCATGTAACCGGCGTCGGCGGTCTTCAGCGCGGTGTCGGACAGGCCCTTGCGGGCGCCGTGCGTCGAGATGAAGTATTCGAGGACCGAGAGGCCTTCGCGGAAGGACGAGAGGATCGGACGTTCGATGATCTCGCCGGACGGCTTGGCCATCAGGCCGCGGGCGCCGCAAAGCTGCTTCACCTGGGCCTTGTTACCGCGGGCGCCCGAGTCCATGAGGACGTAGACCGGGTTGATGAGCATGCGGTGCGCGTGACGCGGATCGCCCTTCTTGGCGCCGGCCACCTTGGCGGACTGCGAGAGGGTCGTGTACACCGACTGCGCGATGGCGTCGGTGGCGCCGGACCAGGTGTCGACGACCTTGTTGCGGCGTTCGTCGTTGGTGATCGTGCCCGATTCGTTCTGGCGCTGGAATTCGCGGACCTTGGCGGTCGCTTCGCGGACCAGGCCTTCCTTCTCCTTCGGGTAGATCATGTCGTTCACGCCGATGGAGATGCCGGCCTTGGTCGCGATGCGGAAGCCGGTCTCCTTGAGCGCGTCGAGGACCGGGATCGAAGCCTCGCGGCCGCAATACTT
>JBDLWC010000040.1:0-5928 GCA_039804485.1 Verrucomicrobiota bacterium | reverse complement strand
CTTCGGACAGGCCGCGCTGCATCATGTAGAAGATCTGCTCGGCCGAGACCTTGGAGACGCTCGCCTCGTGCTGGACCGAGTTCTTGCGGCCGCGCACGGAGATCGCCGGGTAGGTGTCGGTGCGGCTGTGCTCGTTGATGAGCAGGGCGTCGCACTCGGTGTTGTTGCGGCAGTTCTGCAGGGTCTTCGGGATGTGGACCAGGCCGCGGTAGGTGGAGCGGCCTTCGCCGACGGAGATGGACTTCGCGATGATGTTCGAGGTCGTGTCATCGGCCGCGTGGATCATCTTCGCGCCGGTGTCCTGGTGCTGGCCGTCGTTGGCCAAGGCGATCGAGAGGACCTCGCCGCGGGCGCGCTTGCCGCGCAGGACCACGCCGGGGTACTTCATCGTGAGGCGGGAGCCGATGTTGCAGTCGATCCAGCGCACCTCGGCGTCCTCCTCGGCCACGCCGCGCTTCGTCACGAGGTTGAAGACGTTGGCGGACCAGTTCTGGACGGTGATGTACTGGATCTTCGCGCCCTTGAGGGCGACGAGCTCGACGACGGCGGAGTGCAGGGTGGCCGTCTCGAACTTGGGGGCCGTGCAGCCTTCCATGTAGGTGACTTCCGAGCCTTCGTCGGCGATGATGAGCGTGCGCTCGAACTGGCCGAAGTTCTCGGCGTTGATGCGGAAGTAGGCCTGCAGGGGCTGGGCCACCTTCACGCCCTTGGGGATGTAGATGAACGAGCCGCCGGAGAAGACCGCGGAATTGAGGGCGGCGAACTTGTTGTCGCCGGCGGGGATGACCTTGCCGAACCACTTGCGGAAGATCTCCGGATGGTCGCGCAGGCCTTCCGTCGGTCCGCAGAAGATGACGCCGAGCTTCTCGAGCTCCTCCTTCATGCGGGAATAGACCGCCTCGGAGTCGAACTGGGCCTCGACGCCGGCGAGGAACTTGCGTTCCGACTCCGGGATGCCGAGGCGTTCGAAGGTCTCCTTCACGTCGTCGGGGACTTCTTCCCACGTGCGGACGGGCTTCTGGCCCTTGGAGAGGTAGTAGCGGATGTCGTCGAACCTGATGTTCTCGAGGTCGGCCGTGGCCCAATGCGTGGGCATCGGCAGGTCCTGGAAGATCTTCAGGGACTTCTGGCGGAACTCGCGGATCCATTCCTCCTCGCCCTTGACCTTGGCGATGTAGTCGATGGTCGCGGGCGTGAGGCCGATGCCGGCGTCGAACGCGTAGTTCTCCTCGTACTTGAAGTCGCCCTTGGAGCGATCGATCTCGATCGCTTCGCGCTGGGCCTGGTTGTCGTCGATTTCGGCCATCGGATTAGGCTTTGGCGAGGTCCTGCTTCACCCAGTCGTAGCCCTTCGCCTCGAGTTCGAGGGCGAGCTCCTTGCCGCCGCTGTGGACGATGCGGCCGTCCCACATGATGTGGACGCGGTCGGGCACGATGTACTCCAGGAGGCGCTGGTAGTGGGTGATGACGAGGAAGCCGGTGTCGGGCCCGCGCATGGCGTTGACGCCTTCGGAGACGATGCGGAGGGCGTCGATGTCGAGGCCGGAGTCGGTCTCGTCGAGCACGGCGTACTTCGGCTTGAGCATCATCAGCTGGAGGATCTCGCAGCGCTTCTTCTCGCCGCCGGAGAAGCCTTCGTTGACGAAGCGGGAGGTGAACTTCCGGTCCATCTTGAGGGCGTCCATCTTGGCGTAGAGCTCGGCGTAGTAGGCCTTGGCGTCGAAGGGCGCGCCCTTGACCTGGCGGGCGACGAGCGCGGCGCGGATGAAGTTGGCGATGGTGACGCCGGGGATCTCGCTCGGGTACTGGAACGCGAGGAAGAGGCCGGCGCGGGCGATCGCGTCAGGCTCCAGGCCGATGATCTGCTCGCCGTCGAGGAAGGCTTCGCCGGACTGGACGGAATAGTCGGGGTGGCCGGCGAGCACCTTGGAGAGCGTGCTCTTGCCGGTGCCGTTGGGCCCCATGATGGCGTGCACTTCGCCCTTGGGGACCGTGAGGGAGAAATCCTTCAGGATCGGGCGGTCGCCGATGGAGGCGTTGAGGTTCTTGATGACGAGCGAGTCGGGCATGGCGGGAAATTAGTTGGAGGAGGATTCCTTGATCTGGGAGCGGCCGTGGAAACTGATCTCGATGACGTCGGAGTCGAAGCCGGGCGGAAGGATCGAGCGGAGGCTCTTGATGACTTCGGGCGGCAGCTCGATGTCGTGCACCCGGCCGGTTTCCTTGTCCCGGAAATGGGCATGGGGGGCCAGGTTGGGGCAGTAGCGGGTCGATTCGCGCTCGTGGTTGACCTGACGCACCAGGCCGCAGCCGACGAAGGTTTCGAGGCAGTTGTAGACCGTGGCCAGGGAGAGCCCGGGCATGACCTCGCGGGCGCGGTGGAAGACCTCGTCGACCGTGGGGTGGTCGCGCTGGGCGAGGAGGACGGTGAAGACGGCCTCGCGCTGAGGCGTGACCTTCTGGCCGCTCTTGCCAAGCGCCTCTTGCAGGTGCTCCCGGTCGTGCTCGGTGAGATTTTGAATCATTCTAACTCCATTCGGTTAGAATGAGTCTAATCCGCAAGAAGAAAGGGAGGTAAACAAGGGGTAGGGCTAGAGATAGGGGGTGGGTCAGCCAAAAACTGCCAGAGGTGAGGCTCCGACCCCGCCCCCAGCCCCTATGCCTGCCCCTCAAGGGTCAATTCAAGCCCCGGGCATCCTCGCCGCCGCCTTGCTCGTCCAGTTTCCGTTGGGCGTCCATCCGGCCAAGTTCATCGGCGACGGCCTTGATCCGCTGGTCTTGGGAGAGGCATTCGAGCAGCTGCCGACGGGTTCCGGGGTCGGCGACGAGGTGGCCGGCAGCGGCGTCGGCCAAGGCGCCGGGCTGGTTGGCGAGTCCGCGCAGGCGCTGCATCATCGGCGCGGCGTCCTCGCCGAGGTCGGCGACGATGTTTTCGGCGAAGGCCAGCACGCGGGCGATGTCGCGGGTGCTGCCGGCGAGGTCGACGGAGGCTTCGTCCACGACCGGGGCGATCTCGAGCTGAGGGTAAGGCGTCTTGCGTTTCACCTTGATGACCCTGGCCCGGCGGAGGCCTTCGAGGATGACATGCGAGGTCCCGTCCTCGAGCTCGACGTGGCCCACGATGCGTCCGACGCAGGTGAAGGGGCAGGGCGGCTCGTCGTTGTCAGGCCCGAGGCTTTCCTCGTCCAGCTGCGAGATCGCGAACATGCCGCTGCCCGCCAAGGTCTCTTTCAGCATCTTGCGGTAGCGCGGCTCGAAGATGCGCAGCGGCATCAGCTGCTGCGGCAGGAAGACGCAGTTGCCCAAGGTCATGACGGGGACGACGACGGTGGGAACCATGCGTCATCATGAGCGGATTCCCGTCGGAACGCAAACGATCGGCCGCGGCGGCCGGCCGGTCCCTTACTTCTTCTTTTTCACGGGCACGACCGGAAAGATCGGGCTGGCGTAATCGGCGAGGTCCAGCGGCTTGGCGGCGCCGGCGCGCTTGAAGGTGCCGAGCCAGGTCGGGTTGTAAGGACCGACGAGGTCCGTCCGCAGGTCCGGCTTGATGGCGGCTTCGAGGCCGGTCGTCCAGAAGCACGCGTTGACGAGCATGCGGCGGAAGCCCGCGTTGACGAGGTCGCCCGAGGCGCCGTAGGTCGAGGTGAAGACGCGGCCTTCTTTGCCCTCGGCGGACTTATAGGTGCGCACCCAGGCGCCGGGCATGGGCTTCTTGGCGGCGTCGGCCGGCGATGCCGACGTCATGCCGGTGAGCGGCTGGGCCATCGCGAGGACGGTGCTGCCTTCGATGGGGGCGGCGGTGTAGGCGCCGATCTCGGCCCAGACGTCCTGCACGCCGCGGAGGATGGGGTGGCCGGCCTGCTCGGCGACCAGGTCGAGGCGGGTGCTGGACTTATGGTTGGGGCCGTAGTGGCCGGCCCAGGTCTCGCCGAGGATCTGCCGGCCGAAGCCGCCTTTGTAGTCCTCGCCCTTGTAGTCGAAGGAATATTTGTAGAAGGGGCTGTCCTTCGGGTAGCGGAAACCATGGGTGGCCGTGCGCAGGCCGACGACCGCGCCGCCGCGGTTCAGATAGTCCAGGATCGGCTGCATCTGGTCGGCGGGCAGGGTCTGGAAGCGCGTGAAGATGACCATCAGGTCGGCGTCCTTCAGCAACGCGGTGCCGGGGATGTTGCTGGGGTTGCCCAAGGAGATGGTGCCGGTCTTCGGATCGAGGCCGAAGAGCACCGTGCAGCTGAAGCCGTGGTGCTTGGCCAGGATGCGGGCGAGCTGCGGCAGGGCTTCCTCGGACTTGTATTCGTGGTCGTTGGCGATCAGCACGACCTTCTTGCCGAGGCCCGGGCCTTCGGTGCCGACGTACGTCAGCGGGGTCTCCGCCGCCCGGCCGGCGAGGGTGAGCAGGGCGAAGGTGAGGAGGGCGGCGAGGTGGCGCATGTCCCTTTGTATCTTCGGCGGCCGTCCGAGGTCAACCCCGCGCCATCAGCCCCACTGGTCGAGGAACAGCTTCTTCGGGTCGGGACTGTCGGTTTCCGCGAAGTAGACCGCCATGCGCAAAGAGGGGAGGAAATGGGCCGGGAGCTTCGCCTTGTTCCGCGCGGCGATCTCCGTGAGGAGCGATTCCGGCGAACGGCCGGCGAGCTGGTCCACGCGGTAGTAGCCGGCGTCGAGCAGCTCGCGGGCGACGTCGACCGGGAAGCGCGCGATCCGCATGAACGGACTGCACACGGCCTCCCGTCGCCGTTCGGCCGCGCGCTGTCGCTCCGCTTCGTCCACGGTCAGAGACGGGCGAGGATCGCCGCGCCCATGGCCTTCGTGCCCACGGCCTTGCCGCCGCCGGCGATGTCCGCGGTGCGGATGCCTTCGGCGATGGTCTTCTCGACCGCGAGCTCGATGGCCTTGGCTTCGGCTTCGAGGCCGAAGGAATGGCGGAGCATCAGGGCGGCGGAAAGGATCTGGGCGCAGGGGTTGGCCTTGTCCTGGCCGGCGATGTCGGGGGCGGTGCCGCCCGAGGGTTCGTAGAGGCCGTAGCCGTAGCCATGGCGGTTGCGGTTCGCGCCGAGGGAGGCGGAGGCCATCATGCCGAGGGAGCCGCAGATGACGGCCATCTCGTCGGAAAGGATGTCGCCGAACATGTTCTCGGTGAGGAGGACGTCGAACTGCGCGGGCTTGAGGACGAGCTGCATCGCGGCGTTGTCGATGTACATCACGGCGAGGGTGATGTCGGGGGCGACGGCCTTGATGCGTTCGGCGACGACCTTGCGCCAGAGCACCGACGTCTGGAGGACGTTGGCCTTGTCGACCAGGGTGATGTGCTTGCGGCGCGCGCGGGCGGTCGCGATGGCGACGTCGGTGATGCGCTCGATCTCCGACTTGCGGTAGACCATGGTGTCGATGGCCTCGATGTCGCCGCCTTCGATCTCCTTGGTGGACTTAGGTCCGAAGTAGAGGCCGCCGGTGAGCTCGCGGATGCAGACCATGTCGACGCCGTCCGGGATGCGGTCCGGGCGGATCGGCGAGGTGTCGATGAGGTTCTTGAGCAGCAGGCCGGGGCGGACGTTGGCGTAGAGGGTGAAGTGCTTGCGCAGGGGCAGGAGCGAGGCGCGCTCGGGCTGCTCGGCCGGGGGGAGCTTCTCCCACTTCGGGCCGCCGACGGAGCCGAAGAGGATCGCGTCCGCGGCGCGGCAGGCCTCGAGGGTCGAGTCCGGCAGGGCCTTGCCATGGTTGTCGATGCCCGCGCCGCCCACGTCATGCGTGGAGTGCTCGAGGGTGTGGCCTGACTTCTTCAGGACGGCCTCGAGGACGGGCAGGGCGGCGGACATGACTTCCGGGCCGATGTAGTCTCCGGGCAGGACGGCGATCTTCAGGTGCATAGGGAAAGACGGGCAGTAAAGACGGACGTCGGCGCGGAGGGCAAGGAGAAGCGAGGGG
>JBDLWC010000039.1:0-4551 GCA_039804485.1 Verrucomicrobiota bacterium | reverse complement strand
AGAAAGTCCCGCGCTCGCAGTCCTGGCCGGAAATACGGATCGGATAGCCTTCCGCCAGCAGGGAGGCGAAGGCGAGTCCTTCACCGAGGCTCCAGTCGATGTTCGCGCCGGCCTTGTAGGCTTCGGCCTTGGCGTCGAGGAGACGCTTGATCTTCGGGTTGGGAGCGAAGTCGGGCGGAGTCTGCCAGAGGACCGGCGCGACCTTGTCGAGCAGCTCGCGCGGCGCGGAGGTGTCGACGTGGTGCTCGTAAGCGGAGCGGAACGGTCGGACGCCGACGGGGTTCTGCTTGCGGGCTTCGACCTCGACGGCGAGGGCGGCCTGCGCCCGCTCCTGGGCGGCGTTCAGCAGGATGTCGAACTCCGTGCGCAGGCTGATCAGCTCCCCGTCGGGGGCCGAGCCGGCTTCGGTGAGACGGGAGGCGTAGAGCTCCGAGACCGAAGGATGATTCGAGATCTCGCGGTAAAGCACCGGCTGGGTGAACGCGGGCTCGTCGGTCTCGTTGTGACCGTAGCGGCGATAGCAGACGATGTCGACGACGGCGTCCGCGCCGAATTTCTGACGATACTCCAAGGCCAGTTCGGTGGCCAGGATGACGGCGTCGGGATCGTCGCCGTTGGCGTGGAAGACCGGCGCCTCGACGAACTTGGCGATCTCGGTGCAATGGCGGCCGGAGCGGGCCTCGTCGGGGTTCGTCGTGAAACCGACCTGGTTGTTGGTCACCAGGTGCAGGGTGCCGCCGACCTGGTAGCCTTTGAGGGCGCCGAGGTTCAACGTTTCCATCACCACGCCCTGGCCGGCGAAAGCCGCGTCGCCATGGACGAGGATCGGCAGGACTTTGGCGCGATCGGCGCCGCCTTGCAGGTCGACCAGCGCGCGGGCGCGTCCGAGCACGACCGGATTGACGGCCTCGAGGTGGCTGGGATTGTAGGCCAGGGTGACGCCGATCTCCTTGCCGTCGACGGTGCGCGCGCCGGCGTAGCCGAGGTGGTATTTGACGTCGCCGTCGCCGTGCGTGGTGTCGGGCAGATGATTCTCGGAGAAGGCGCCGAAGAGGACCTCGGGCTTCTTGCCGCAGACGTTGACAAGGACGTTAAGGCGGCCGCGGTGGGCCATGCCGATCACGAGGTCGCTGACGCCCAGCGACGGCGCGCGCGTGATGATCTGGTCGAAAGCCGCCAGGGCCACTTCGCCGCCTTCGACGGAGAAGCGCTTGGCGCCGACGAACGTCTTGTGGAGGAAGCGCTCGAACTGTTCGGCCTGGACGATGGAACGCAGGAATCGGCGACGGGCGGCGGCGTCATAGGCCGGGCGAAGGCCCGTGGTTTCGACCTTCTCCTGAAGCCAGCGGCGGCGCTCGCCGTCCTGGATGTGGGCGAATTCGACCCCGATCGGGCCGCAGTAGGTCGACCTGAGCTTCGCGAGGATCTCGCTCAAAGGCAGGTTCTGACCGCCGAGGAAGTCGCCGGTGAAGAAGACGCGGTCGGGCGCGATGCCGTCCAGGCCGAGGAACTTGTCCGTCAGTTCGAAATGAGGGAAGGGCTCGGCGAGCGGGTTGGTGCGGGCCTGCAGGTGACCCAGCAAGCGATAGGCTTGGATGGCGGCCAGGACCTTCCACTGCGCAGGGGCGTCGGCCGGCGAGCCCGTCCCGGCAGGCGACCCCTTGGCGGGCTTCGGCGGCAGGCTCACGCCGAGCTCGAATCCTTCGAAGAAGGCGCGCCAATCGGCATCGACCGAAGCAGGGTCGCGCGTCCACTGTTCATGATAGGTTGCCAGGAGATCCGCGTTCCATCGACTGCCGACGCTGAGATGTTTCATTTCGGTGCTTTTAAAGGTGTTAAAAAAATAAGCCGTCGGCCGGGCGGAAACAAGCCCAGACCCTGCTCAAAATTGTCACAGATTGGGGGTTGTAACGATAAATCGGGAGGCGTTTAATACCGTCCCGTCGATGTCTTCCCCACGTCCGGCCAATCGCTCCTACTCCACGGAAGCCCTGGAGAGGTGGTTCGCGTCCTTGCCAGAGGAGTGGGAGTCGGGCTTCTCCGCCGCCGACCTGTCCGAAGGACGTCGGCTCTACACCGAAGGCCTGGTCCGCCAGATCGAGCTGAAGCCCGAGAGCGCCGAGGCGGTCACGCGCACCGAAACCCAGACGGTCAGGGCGGTCATCGAAGTGAAGGACGGCGGCTTGGAGTGGCGCACGTCCCTGCCCGAAGAGGAAAACGGCGCGCCTTTCGCCGTCGCGTCCATCTACGAAGTGGAGGAACTCCTGGCCGATGAACTGCCCGCCCTCGACGAAGCCGCCGCCGCGGCGCCGGCGGTCACGCCCAAGGAGCCCGAACGCAAAGAGTCCGGTTCACGCGCCTCGCTCAAACTGCAGGTCACCTTCGATCTGACCTCCGACGGCCTGAAGATCTCCGCCGCCTGGGCCGGCCGAGGCGGACACGCCTGGAACTGCTTCGGGCCGGGCGCCGTGCCCGGCGACGAGCTTTCCGACGAGCAGCGCCAGACGTTGTTCCGCTTCAACACGGTGGCCCACCGCGCGGGCTTCGCCTACAGCAAGACCTCCGGCACGTGGGCGATCGACAACATCGGGCGGATCGAACGCTTCGTCCGCGAGGAACTCGTCGACTGGCGGAAGCGCTTCAAGCTCGTCGGCGAAGAGGCCCTGAACATCTTCCGGAACGAGCAGCTGCAGGTCGCCGTCGACGCCGAAGCCGAGTCGGTCGCGGACGGACGGGCTTTCCGGCTCAACTGGCGCCTCAAGGCCGGCGGTCATCGCCTGCTGGCGGACGAGCAGAAGCTCCTGCTCAAGGCCGGCGGCCGACCCGTCATCCTGCCGGGGAAGGGCGTCGTGGCCTACAACGCCGCCGTCGCCGATTTCTCCGAAGACTGGCGCGCGAAGGACGGAGAGGTCCCGCGTTACCTGCTGCTGTCGCTCTTCGACCACGCCGCGGTCGGGGCCCTGAAACTCAACGACGACCTCAAGGCGTGGAAAGATGAGCTGCTGCAGGAGCCGACGGCCCCCGATCACCTGCCCGCCCATCTCCGACCCTATCAGGCCAAGGGGGTCGCCTGGCTGGCGCGTCTTTGCGAACTGGGCGCGCATCCTCTGCTGGCGGACGAGATGGGCCTCGGCAAGACCATCCAGGTGCTGGCGTTGCTGGCTTCGCGGCCCGCCGGAGAAAGGTCCATGATCGTCTGCCCGGCCAGCGTCATCCCGGTCTGGCTGGGAGAGATCAAGCGCTTCCATCCGGAGCTCAGCCCGGTCACCGCCGTGCTGACGGCCGATGACGATTTCGTGCGCCGGCCGGAAGTCCGCCTGTGGATCTCGAGCTACACGCAGTTGCGCCGCCACGCCGACCTTCTGCCGAAGACCCGCTTCGGCTATGTCGTCTTGGACGAAGCCCAGGCCATCAAGAATCCCGAGTCGAAGACGACGCAGACCTGCCTCGCGGCGCAGGCCGACCACCGCGTGGCCATCACCGGCACGCCGCTCGAGAACCGACCGACCGACCTCTGGACGATCTTCCGCTTCCTGATGCCAGGGCTCCTCGGCAAGCGGGCGGGCTTCGAGCGCCTGATGCTGCGCGACGCCTCCGTGGCGTTGGGCAAGGTGCGCCGGCAGGTCTCGCCCTTCGTGTTGCGACGCCTCAAGCGCCACGTCGCCGCCGACATCCCCCCGAAGATGGAGGTCGTGCTGCCTTGCCCCCTCACGCACGAGCAGCGGGCGCTTTACCAGCACCTCACGCAAGGCAGCGGGTTGTCCGGCGAGCTGGCTTCGCTGCTTTCCAAGGACGCCACGTCGGTGCTCACGCTGCTGATGCGCCTGCGTCAGGTATGCTGCGACCCCGGCCTGCTGCCGGAGAACTCGCATTGCCCGACAGGGCACTCCGGCAAGGTCACCCTGCTGGTGTCCAAGCTCTCCGAGATCGCGGCCAACGGCTCCAAGGCCGTGGTCTTCTCCCAGTTCGTGTCCTTGCTCGAGCGCGTGAAGGGCGCGCTGGCGCGCGACCTGCCGTCGCTGCCGATCTTCGAGCTCACCGGCGAGACGAAGGACCGGTCGGCGCCGGTCGAGCAGTTCAAGGAGACCAAGGGGCCGGCGCTGTTCCTCGCCTCGCTGAAGGCCGGCGGCACCGGCATCACCCTCAACACCGCGGAATACGTCTTCCTGCTGGATCCATGGTGGAACCCGGCGGTCGAAGCCCAGGCCGTCGACCGGGTGCATCGCATCGGTCAGAAGAACCCGGTCCTGATCTATCGCATGATCGCGCCGGGCACGGTCGAGGAGCGGATCGAGGAGCTGAAGCAGGAAAAGCGCGAACTGTTCTCGACGGTGGTCGGCGACATCCCGGACATGACCGACTGGACGCGCCACTTCTCGTCGCTCGACGCGCTCATCCGCCTCAGCGATTCCCCGGCCGCCGCGGCTTCCGCGGAGACGGCGCCGGAACGCGACGCCGAAGGCTGATCACTTCGCGATCAGGTCGTATTCCTCGGCGCCCGTCACGGTGACCTCGGCAAACTGACCGATGGGCAGCTTCTTCGGGACCTTG
>JBDLWC010000038.1:0-4266 GCA_039804485.1 Verrucomicrobiota bacterium | reverse complement strand
ATCTTGTCCAGCCGCCCTTCGCCCCGGAAAGACCGGAGCGTCCGGCCGGACTCCGCGTGATTGGCCACGACGGCCTCAGGACCGAAGAACAACGGAAGCGCCTGCCCCCAGCCGGCATAGGGCTCGAACGCCTGGTCGCAGACGGTCGAGTCGCCGGCGAGGAAGATCCGCCTCACCGCCGGATCGGCCGGACGGACGGAGACGAGCCGGGCGCGGCCGGCGGCGCCGAGGAATTCCAAAGAAAGGGCGTCATCCCAGGTCGCCGACCCCTTCTCGCGGGCGTTGAGCGACACGCGGCCGCCGGCGAACTCCGGCCGGCGGACATCGACGAGGCAACGGCGCGTCTCCCGGCGACCGCGCGGGACGGCCACCGCCAGCGCCAGCAGGCGTCGCGACTCCGCCTTGACGGTCGTGACCGAGTCCGCGTCGTCGGCTCCGAACTCGATCGTCAATTCATACACACCTTCCGGCCTGACCTCGCGGTGGGCGGCTACCGGCTGCGCCGGAGAACCGAGGAAGGCCGGCGGCTCGGCGGCCGCCACCGCGGCCAAGGAAAGGCAGGCGAAGCCGAGTCGCAGCATGGCCGTCGCGGGTCAGGGGTGGACGTCGGTCACCACGGTGCCGGAGTGGGCCGCGATGCGGGCGCACATCAGCGCCCAGAAGCAGCCGATGCAATTCGCCACGACCAGCTGGAGGTCGAGCGGCATGCTGTAGAAGATGAGCGTTCCCGGAAGCCAGACGAAGTAGTTGGTGAGCAGGTTCGGCAGGACCACGCGGCGATACCAACCCGGACGCATCTCATGACGCAACCGGGCGAGATCCCAGTCGCAGTCCTTCCAGAGGTGAGAGATCGCGTTGCCCGGCGAGCCGATGAGGGTGGTGAACAAGGCCATGTCCACCGCCACCTTCGCCAAGACCGTGCCCAAGGTCGGCTCCGTGCCGAACCAGTCGGCCTGCAGCATGTAGAAATAACTGACGATCATCCCGATCAGCGCCCACCAAACCATGCTGTGGATGAGATCAAGGAAAGGATGCTTCGGGCGCAGCTTCGGGAACGCCATCCGGAAGACCCAAGGCGTCAGCCCGGAGGTGATCGCGGTGCAGATCGCCGCGAAAGCCATCGGGGAAGCCCGGTTGAGCGCGCCGATGCGATTGAGCCCAGTCGCCACCGTCGGGACGTGATAATAGGCGACGACCAGGCCGGCGGCGGCCAGCAGGATGATGGCCAGCGGGACGGCGTTATCGCGGGCGGCCTTGAATCCGGCCGTGAACGGAGAAGCGGCGGGAGCGGTCATCCGAGGAATTTACGGAGCAACTGGTCGATGAGACCGGGGTTCGCCTTGCCCTGGGTGCGCTTCATGATCGGTCCCTTCAGCGCGTTGATGGCCTTCTCGTTGCCGGCCCGGTATTCGGCGATGGATTTCGCGACGGCCGGGTCGGCGATGACTTCCTGGACGATCTTCTCGAGCTCGCCGGTGTCGCTGTTCTGGCGGAGCCCCTTGGCGTCGACGATGGCGGCGGCGTCCCGGCCGGTCTTGAACATCTCGGCGAAGACTTCCTTGGCCTGCTGCTTGGAGATCACGCCTTCGTCGGTGAGTTTCACCAGGCCGGCGAGCTGCGCGGGCTTGATCAGGCAGCTGGCCAGCGAGAGCGGAGCGGGGGCGGCTTCGTCGAAGGAGCCCGCGGGTCCCGCCGAGGCGGCGAGGTCGCGCAGGAGATCGTTGGCCACCAGGTTGGCGATGCCCTGCGGGTTGGCCGGATGGGCGGCCACGGCGGACTCGAACCATTCGGACAGCGCCCGGTCGTTCACGAGCACCGAGGCGGCGGTATACGGCAGCCCGAGCTGATCGACGTAGCGACGCTGGCGATCGTAAAGGTTCTCGGGGACCTGCTTGGCGAGCCGGGCGACGGTCTCGCGGGAGATCTTCAAGGTCGGGATGTCCGGATCCGGGAAGTAGCGGTAGTCGTGGGCGTCCTCCTTGTCCCGGAGGACGTAACCCCGGCCGAGCTCGGCGTTCCAGCCGCGGGTCTCCTGGGTGATCGGGCGGCCGGCCTCGAGCTCGCGGATCTGGCGGGCGGTCTCGTAGACGACCGTGTCGCGGACGCTCGAGATCGAGTTGAGGTTCTTGGTCTCGGTGCGGGTGCCGAGCTTCTCCGCGCCGCGGCGGCGGACGGAGACGTTGCAGTCGCAGCGCAGCTGACCCTTCTCCATGTCGCAGTCGGCCACGCCGGCCTGGGTGAGCATCGCGACCAGCGAGCGCAGGAAGGCCTCGGCCTCGGCGGCCGAGCGGAGGTCCGGCTCGGTGACGATCTCGAGGAGCGGGACGCCCGCGCGGTTGTAGTCGACCAGCGAGCCGCTGCCCGCGTGGCTGAGCTTGCCGACGTCCTCCTCGAGGTGGGCGTGGTGGATGCGGACGTGCTTATGCTCGCCCATCACGTTGCGCGAGGCGCCCGGGAGCTCGATCTCGACCTGGCCGCCGACGACGACCGGGAAATCCTTCTGGGTGAGCTGATAGTTCTTCGGATTGTCCGGGTAGAAATAGTTCTTCCGGTCCCAGGCGCAGCGCCCGGGAATCTCCGCGCCCACGACGAGTCCGAAGAGGATGGCCTTCTCGACCGCTTCGCGGTTCACCACCGGCAAGGTGCCGGGCAGGCCCAGGACGACCGGGTCGACCTGCTCGTTCGGCTCCTTGCCGAAGCCCCAGGGAGACGACGCGAAGACCTTGGCGCGGGTGCGCAGCTGCACGTGGACCTCGAGGCCGATGACGACTTCCCAATCAGAAGGCACGTTGCTCATAGGGCGGCTTGTTGGTGGGCGTGGCCATGGGCGGCCTCGAAGAGACGGCCCGCGGCGAGGAGTTTGGCTTCGGAGAGCGGGGCCCCGACGAGGTGGAAGCCGACCGGCAGATGACCGGACTTGCCGCAAGGCACCGAAATGGCGGGGAGTCCGGCGAGGTTGGCGGGGATCGTGAAGATGTCCTCGAGGTAGAGCTGCAGCGGATCCGAGGCCTTCTCGCCGACCTTGAAGGCAGGCGTCGGGACCGTCGGGGTGAGCAGCATGTCGACCCCGGCGAGGGCGGCGAGGTATTCGGCGCGGATCTTGGCGCGGGCGCGCAGGGCGCGGACGTAATACGCGTCGGCATAGCCGGCGCTGAGCACGAACGTGCCGAGCAGGATGCGGCGCTTCACTTCAGGGCCGAAGCCTTCCGAGCGGCTCGCCGTCATCATCTCGACCGGCGTGCCGGCCGCGGCGGAGCGATGTCCGTAACGGACGCCGTCATAGCGGCCGAGGTTCGAGGAGGCCTCGGCGGTCGCGACGACGTAATACGTCGGCACCGCGAGGTCGGCGGAGGGCAGTTCGACCTCGGAGATCGCGCAACCCTGGCTACGGTAGAATGCGACGGCGGCGGCGACCGCGGCGGCGACCTCGGGGGCCACGCCCTTGCCGAGGAAGCCCTTCGGGATGCCGATGCGGAGCTTCTTGGCGTCCCCGGCCGGCGCGAGCGCGCGGTCGGACGGACCGAAGCAGGTCATGTCGCGGGCGTCGGCCGAGGCCAGCGCGTCGAGGAGGAGCGCGCAGTCCTCGACGCTGCGGGCCATCGGTCCGATCTGATCGAGCGACGACGCGAAGGCCACGAGGCCGACGCGGGAGATGAGGCCGTAGGTCGGCTTCAGGCCGACCACGCCGCAATGCGAGGCGGGCTGGCGGATCGAGCCGCCGGTGTCGGAACCGAGCGAGAGCGGCACCAGGCCGGCCGCGAGGGCCGCGGCGCTGCCGCCGGAGGAACCGCCCGGGATGCGGGCGAGATCCCACGGATTGAAGGTCTTGCGCATCGCCGAGTTCTCCGTGGAAGAACCCATCGCGAACTCGTCCATGTTCAGGCGACCGTAGAGGATCGCGCCGGCGGCGCGGAGGCGTTCGGCGACATGGGAGTCGTAAGGCGAGACCAGCGGCGCGAGCATCTTGCTCGAGCAGGTCAGCGGCTGGCCCTTCACCGCGATGTTGTCCTTGATGGCGACGGGGATGCCTTCGAGCGGACCCCTGCCCTGCCCGGTCTTGCGTCGGGCGTCGGAAGCGTCGGCCTGCGCGAGGACGTCGGCCTCGTCGAGATGCGTGAAGGCGCCGACCTGGTCGTTCACCGTCCGGTAGCGGGCGATGAGCGCCTCGCAGAGGGCGCGGGACGTGAGCGTGCCGGCCGCGAGGCGGCGGCCGAGCTCGGCGGCGGAAAGCGTGTGGAGCGCGTCGGCCATGGCTTACGATTCGTC
>JBDLWC010000037.1:0-38877 GCA_039804485.1 Verrucomicrobiota bacterium | reverse complement strand
GCCTTCGAAGGAAGGGATGTCGAATTCCTTCTCGGTGAAGGCGGATCCGTCGGGCTTGTAAACTTTGAGCTTCATATCGCTGAGATGCTGGGTGGGTTACTTGGCGGCGATGGCCTTCTTGGCCGGACGCACGAGGACGATCTCACCGTTGGCGCCGGGGAAGCTGCCCTTGATGAGGAGGAGGTTCTTCTCGGCGAGCACCTGGACGACGCGGAGATTCTGGACGGTGCGCTGCACCTGGCCCATGTGGCCGGGCATGCGCTTGCCCTTGAAGACGTGGCCCGGGGTCTGGCGCATGCCGATCGAGCCGATACGGCGGTGCATCATGTGACCGTGGGAGTCAGGCTGGCCGTCCATGTTGTGGCGCTTGACGACGCCCTGGAAGCCGCGGCCCTTGACGGTGCCGATGACGTCGACCATCTGGCCGGCGGTGAACTTCTCGACGGTGATGACGTCTCCGACCTTGGCCTCGGTGGCGCCGGCCTGGCGGATCTCGTGGAGATGGGTGTGGGGAGCGACGCCCGCCTTGCGGAGGTGGCCGACTTCGCCGGCCGACATGCGGCTTTCCTTCTGGGCGCCGAAGGCGATCTGGACGGCGTCATAGCCGTCCTTGTCGATCGTCTTGACTTGGGTGACGGGGCAAGGGCCCGCTTGGACGACCGTGACAGGGACGAGGTTGTTCTCCCCGTCGTAAACCTGGGTCATTCCGATTTTCTTACCGAGTAGCTGGTGTTTCATTTTCTAAGAGGCAGGTGGCGTTTCCGCCGTTTGGTCATTGCTGACCTGCATTAGGCTTGGGATTTCCTTGCGGAATCTTGGTCCTGATAGAGGGGCGCCGACGTCCTGCGTTGGGTTGGTGGTTAAGGTGAAGGGTTGAAGAGTTAGACTACGATGTTGATGTCAACCCCAGAAGGCAGGTTGAGCTTTTTAAGCTCGTCCACGGTCTGGGCGTTGGGCTCCATGATCTCGATCAGGCGCTTGTGCGTCCGGATCTCGAACTGGTCCATGGACTTCTTGTCCACGTGGGGGGAACGGTTGACAGTCAGGCGGGAGATGTCGGTCGGCAGCGGCACGGGGCCGGAGACGCGGGCGCCCGTGCGCTTGGCGGTGTCGACGATCTCATTGGCGGACTGGTCGACCATGCGATAGTCGAAGCCTTTGAGCTTGATGCGGATTTTGGTGCGGGCCATCGGGAAGGGAGTGTGGGGGTGAGATTAGGTGCGGGCCGGGGCGCGCGAGGAGGTCTCGACGACCTGCTTGAGGATCTGCGCGGGGACCTGCTCGTAGTTGGCGGGCTCCATGGAGTAGGAAGCGCGACCCTTGGAGAGGGAGCGGACGTCCGTGGAGTAACCGAACATCTCGGCGAGCGGGACGCGGGCCTCGATGTTGCAGAGGCCGCCCTTGGTGTCCATGCCCTGGATCTGGCCGCGGCGGCGGTTGAGGTCGCCCATGATGTCGCCCTGGTATTCTTCCGGGGTGACGACTTCGACCTTCATGATCGGCTCGAGGAGGATCGGCTTGGCGTCCTTCATGGCTTCCTTGAAAGCGAAGATGCCGGCCATCTTGAACGCCATTTCGTTCGAGTCCACTTCGTGGAAGGAACCGAAGACGATGCGGGCCTTGAAGTTGATCACGGGGTAGCCGGCGACGGTGCCGTTGTTGGCGGCTTCCAGGATGCCTTCGGTCGCGGGCTTGATGAATTCCTTGGGGATGACGCCGCCGACGATCTCGTTGATGACTTCTTCGCCCTTCTCGCCCGGGGCGCGGGTGGAGGCCGGGTTAGGCTCGAGCTTGATCTCGACGTGGCCGTACTGGCCGCGACCGCCGGACTGGCGGATGAACTTGCCGACGCCTTCGGAGGCGAGGTTGATCGTCTCGCGGTAGGAGATCTGCGGCTTGCCGGACTTGGCCTCGACCTTGAACTCTCGCTTGAGGCGGTCGACGATGATCTCGAGGTGGAGCTCGCCCATGCCCGAGATGAGGGTCTGGCCGGTCTCGGGATTCGAGGTGACGCGGAAAGTCGGGTCTTCCTGGGCGAGACGCTGCAGGCCGATGGAGAGACGCTCCTGGTCGCCCTTGGAGTTGGGCTCGATGGACATCGAGATGACGGGCTCGGCGAAGGTGGTCTTCTCGAGGATCAGGTCTTCTTCGGAGGTCAGCGTGTCGCCGGTGGCGATGTCCTTGGGTCCGATGATGGCGCAGATGTCGCCGGAGTAGGCGACGTCGATTTCTTCGCGATCCATGGCGCGCAGGAGGACGATGCGCGAGATGCGCTCGTTCTTGCGGGTTCGAGGATTGTAGAGGGCTTCGCCCTTCTTGAGCTGCCCGCGGTACACGCGGTAGAACACGAGCTGGCCCACGTGCGGGTCGGACCAGAGCTTGAAGCAGAGGCCGGTGACCTTGGCCTTGTCGTCCGGACCGATGGTGATCTCCTTCTCGCCGTCGTCGATGTGGGCCTTCTGGGGGCGCATGTCGATGGGCGAAGGGAGGAAGTCCACGACGCAGTCGAGGAGCATCTGGACGCCCTTGTTCTTGAAGGCGGAGCCGGGGATGACGCCGATGAAATTAAGGGAGAGGGTGGCCTTGCGGATGCCGGTGCGCATCTCGTCGATGGTCACTTCCTGGCCGTCGAGGTATTTGGCGGCGAGGACGTCGTCGAAGTCGGCGAGGCCTTCGATGAGCTTGGTGCGCCACTGCTTGGCTTCTTCCTTCTGGTTGTCGGGGATGTCGACCGTGTTGTACTTCATCCCCTTCGGGTCGGTCTCGTCGTAGACGTAGGCGACGTTCTTGATGAGGTCGATCATGCCCTTGAACTCTTCGCCCTGGCCGATCGGGATGAAGAGGGGGTGGGCGTTGCCCTTGAGCTTCTCGCGGATGTCGTCGACGGCTCCGAAGTAGTCGGCGCCGGTGCGGTCCATCTTGTTGACGAAGGCGACGCGCGGGACGCCGTACTTGTTCATCTGGCGCCAGACCGTCTCGGACTGGGGCTGCACGCCGGCGACGGCGCAGAAGACGGCGACGGCGCCGTCGAGCACGCGGAGCGAGCGCTCCACCTCGGCCGTGAAGTCCACGTGGCCGGGGGTGTCGATGATGTTGATGCGATGGTCGATGTTCGCGAAATGGCCTTCCTTCGTCTTCCAGCCGGCGGAGATGGCGGCCGCGGTGATCGTGATGCCACGCTCGCGTTCCTGTTCCATCCAGTCGGTGGTGGCGGTGCCGTCATGGACTTCGCCCATCTTGTGCACCACGCCGGTGTAGAAAAGGATGCGCTCGGTCGTGGTCGTCTTGCCGGCGTCGATGTGCGCGGCGATGCCGATGTTACGCGTGTGCTCCAGGGGGAACGCGCGGGACGGGGAGTTGAGCTCGGAAAGTTTGGCCATGGTCGGAACCGGAGGGTGCTGCGGAGATTACCTGCGGGTTACCACTTGAGGTGGGCGAACGCGCGGTTGGCCTGGGCCATCTTGTGGGTCTCTTCGCGCTTCTTCACCACGTTGCCGGTGTTGTTGTAGGCGTCGACGAGCTCGGCGGCGAGGGCTTCGGACATCGTGGTTCCCTTGCGGCCGGCGGCGGCGGCGGCGACCCAGCGCAGCGCGATGCTGTTCTGGCGCTCATGGGAGACCTCGACGGGGACCTGGTAGGTGGCGCCACCGACGCGGCGGCTCTTCACTTCCAGCTTGGGGCGGCAGTTCTCGAGGGCGCCGAGCAGGAGCTCGACGGGATTGCCCTTCATCAGCTTTTCGCTGACCTTCTCGATCGCGCCGTAGACGATGCCCTGGGCGATGGACTTCTTGCCGGACTTCATCACGACATTGATGAGCTGGCTGACCAGCGGGCTGCTGTAACGGGCGTCCGGGAGGTGGGCGCGCTTGGCTGCTTTACGACGACGAGACATGATCTAAGGGAGTTGGTTGCGGAAACGGATTAGGCCTTCTTTTCCTTCGGGCGCTTGACGCCGTACTTGGAGCGGGAGCGACGGCGCTTCTCGACGCCGGAGCAGTCGAGGGGGCCGCGGACGATGTGGTAGCGCACGCCCGGGAGATCCTTCACGCGGCCGCCGCGGACGAGGACGACGGAGTGCTCCTGGAGCTTGTGGCCTTCGTCGGGGATGTAGGAGATGACTTCCTGGCCGTTCGTGAGGCGCACCTTGGCGACCTTGCGCTGAGCCGAGTTCGGCTTCTTCGGCGTGCGGATCATGACCTGCACGCAGACGCCGCGGCGGAAGGGCGAGTTGTTCAAAGCGGGCGATTTCGACTTCGCCTTGGGTTGAACACGCGGTTTACGGACGAGCTGGTTGATGGTAGGCATGGACCTCGGTAAATAGGGAAAAGAGGGTTTGGGCATAGGGGTCGAAGCCCCTCATGCAAGAGGAAAGTGCGGTGGTTTTAAGGTTTCTTTACGGCCAGCCTCCCGGCGCCGGCGGCGGTTTGCCTTTTTAGCGGGACAATTCCCCGCCGTCTCGCCATAAAACCCTCCCCTCCCATGCCCTCCGCCCGCCTGCCTTCCATTGTTCTCTTGGGACTCTCCTGCCTGTTCAGCTTTGGACAGACCCCTGCGACCGGGTCGGCCCCCCTCGCCCCGAACGCCGCCAAGGATGAGGAAAATGACGCCGAATTGATCTTCCTGGCCGGGCTCCCTCAGTTGAAAGACAAGGAGGCTATTCTCAGTTATGCCCGCCAAACCTATATCAAGGCGGACCTGATCCCGGACAAGACCCTGGTCCAATTGCTCCGGCTGACCCTGACGAAACTTGAAGATCAGCCCGATAAACTGGCCCAAATCCGCCAGGAACACCTCCATCAGCTGGCCGAATATTTCACCAAACAGGGTATGGCCGCCCAAGAGGCGGGGCAAATGGAGGAAGCCCTGCGCCTCGCCCAGGTCGCCGTTCGTTGCAATCCCGGCAACGCTAAATCTAAGTTGTTCTATGCCAACTTTTTACATTCAATTGCTGGCCGCACAGACGACGCCATCCAGACCCTCAAGCACGGACTGGAATTCCTTGCCGTCGACGACCCTTTGACCCGCGACTACCTGGAGCGCTATTTCCAGCTGCTGCAAGCCCGGGAGCGCGACGCCGAAGTCATCGAGGACAGCCTGAAACTGCTGCGGACGACCCAGTACGCCTCATCCAGCATGCGGGAGGTCCTTTCCCTCTCGGCGGCCACCTCTCTTTACTGGATCGGGAAATACCCTGACGCGGTCAACCTCATCACCACCAGCGGCTTAGAGTCAAACCCCAGCGGCCTCCTGCTCAAGGCGAGGGCGCTTTTCGAAGGCGGTAAAACCCAGGAGGCGATGACGCTGCTGGAGTCCAAGTCCTCCGCATTCACCGGCCAAGCCCGGGACGCCGTCCTTTCCCAGCTGGCCCGCTATCACCTCCTGCTCGGGCAAGTGAAACTGGCGCTGTCCGTCAACCAGGAGCGCATCGCGGCGGACGAGAAGGCGCCTTTCCCCCAGATCCACAAACTGCAGCTGCTCGACCGGCTGGGCAACAAGGACGAGTTCAACAAGCAGCTCCAGCTCGTCTTCGCGCGCTTCTCCAAGAGTTCCGCGGCGATGGTCGCGTTGGCGAACTTCGCCGCGGAGAAGGGCTACTCCGAGCTCACCGGGGCGATCGCGATCAACGCCGACCAGCAGGGTTTCGAACGCGCCACGTTCGCCACGCTGCACCTCGAGGCGCTCGTCCGCGGGCCCGACCCGGCGCAGGCGATCGTGCAGTACCAGCAGATCGTCGCCGCCGACCGGGCTTACTTCAAAGCCAAGGAACCCTTCGTGCAGGCGCTGCTCGGCATCGCCTACCATGCGCGGCAGAAGCCCGACCAGGTCGCGACCAAGCGCGACCGTGACATCGGAGACCGCTACCTCGCCGAGTTCCTGAAGACCAAGAACCTCGGACCCGAAGCCTACCGCTCCGTGGGACGCCACCTCCGGCTCATCCGGGCCAGCGACGCCGCGGTGCGCGTGCTTGAAGCCGGCGTGGCCAACCATCCCCGCCACTCGCAGCTGCGCGCCGACTGCGTCTCCGCCCGGATCCTGGCGGGACTGACCGAAGCCTACGGCAGCCGCAAGTCCGTCGCGGACGAGCTGGAGACGCTGCTCGCGATGCGCCGGCCTTCGCCCGCCGTCTGGCAGGAGGCGACGTCATGGCTGCGGACCGAAGCCAAGCTCCCCGCCGAACGGCAACGCAAGCTGGACGCCGCCTGCTCCTCGCTGATGCGCAGCAACCTCGACCCGGAGGCCTTGGCAGGATTCTGAACGATGTCCCTCCTGGCCAGCCGCCGCGAGGCGCTCATCGCGGAACTCGAACCTTTCGCCGACCACCATGAGCGCTTCCAATACGTCATCGATCGCGCGAAATCCGCCCCGAGCCTGCCCGCCGACCTGAAGCTCGAGGCTTTCCTGATCGAAGGCTGCACGTCCAACCTCTGGCTCGTGCCCTCGCTCGAAGCGGGCGTCTGCCGGTTCCGCTGCGACGCGGACTCCCTCATCACCAAAGGGGTCGCGAGCCTGGTCTGCGAATTCTACGACGGCGCCCCGCCCGCGGAGATCGCGGAGACGGACGCCGACTTCCTCTCCGCCGTCGGCATCACGCAGCACCTCTCCCCCAACCGACGTAACGGGCTGACCAATCTGGTCGGGAAAATCCGCGGTTTCGCCCGCGCCGCCGTCCGCGGCTGATGACCCCCATCGGCCGGGCTTAAGAACCGGGTTAATCGCGGTTGGGATTTGCGCCCGCGGGCGGGACGATTGAGATGCAACCATGAGCACGTCGGATTCCTCCGCGCCTGATCGCCGCCTGTTCGGCCTCTGCCTGCTCGCGCTCGGCTGGTCGGTGCTCGTCCTGCAGGCCGGCGGCTTCACGACCAGCATCCAGGCGGGCATGGCCTTCCTCGACTGGCCGCTCTCGAACGGATCGGTCAATCCCCCCGGCTGGCTGACCGAGATCGACAAATTCGCGGAGCATTCGCACCGCCTCGCCGCCACCGGACTCGGCTTGCTGTGCATCGCGCTGGCCGTCGCCCATGGCTTCCTCGAGACGCGCCGGCCGGTGCGCGTCGCGGCCTACGCCTTGCTCGGCCTGGTGGTCCTGCAAGGACTGCTCGGCGGCCTCCGCGTCATGCTGGACCGCCTCAACATCGGCGGGGACGGTAATTTCAAGGCGGTCGCGTTCGCCGTCGGCCACGCCGTCAACGCGCAGCTCGCGCTCGCCCTGCTGGCCGTCATCGCGACGGCGCACAGCCGCGCCTGGCATCAGGCCGGCGCGCCGGCGAACCGTCGTCTCTTCCGGGCCGGGCTGATCGCGGCCTGGCTGACCCTCGCGGTCATCGTGGCCGGCGCCGTCATGCGCCAAGGCCATTTCACGGCCTGGTCCGTCGGCGGCTCCGCCGGCCTGTTCATCCCCTCGGTCGGCGAAGGCCTGGTCTGGTGGATCAACCTGTCGCATCGCGGCGGCGCGCTGCTCGCCGCGCTCGCGGCGCTCGTCTTCGCGGTCCGGCTCGCGCGTCAGGGTTTCCCCGTGACGCGCTGGGCGACCTTGGTCGGACTGGTCTTCCTGCAGGTGCTGCTCGGGATCCTCAGCGTGCAGCTCCCGCTGAACCCGCACGTCCGCACGGTGCATCTCGTGACCGGCGCCGCCCTCTTCTGCTCGCTCTGCTCGGCGGCCATGCTCGCCCGCCGGGCTCCCGCTTCGGCCCAAGGGCGATGAACGCGGAGGATTTGCCTTTAACCCGACGGCCAAAACCGCCACGACAACACCCATGAGCGAACGCGCCGGATCCCTGCCAGCCGCCTACTGGGAGCTGACCAAGCCCCGGCTGTCGTTCCTCTCGGTCCTGACCTCCCTCGCCGGGTATTTCTGCAGCGCTCCCGCGCAGGCCACCGACGCCAAGGTGCTCGTCTCCCTCGCCCTCGGCACGGCTCTCGCGGCCGGCGGCTGCGGCGCCGTCAACATGTGGTGGGAAAGCGACGCGGACGCGAAGATGGAGCGCACGCGCAATCGCCCGATCCCGGCCGGACTGATCCGCCCCGGCGCCGCCCTGCTCTTCGGCCTGCTGCTGCTGGCGGCCGGCGTGAGCCTCGTGTGGTTCGGCGCCAACCCGCTCGCCGGCTTGCTCACCGCCGCCACCGCCGCCTCCTACCTCCTGCTCTACACCCCGCTCAAGACGATGACGACCTGGTGTACGCTCGTCGGCTCGCTGCCCGGGGCGATTCCTCCCATCATCGGCACGGCCGCCAAGCTCGGCCAGATCGACCGCATCGGGTGGCTGCTCTTCGCGCTGCTGTTCTTCTGGCAGGTCCCCCACTTCATGGCCCTCGCGGTGATGTGCCGCGAAGACTACGCCCGGGGCGGCTTCAAGGTCGCGACGGTCCAAGACCCTTCGGGCCGCTCCGCCGCGGTCTGGGCGATGGCGTTCATCCTGCCGATGCTCTTCGTCGCCGGGCAGCTGGTGAACACCTTCTTCGCTCCGGACTGCGCCGCCTCGCTGAAGGGCTGGGCCAGCCCCTTCCTCTGGGTCTCCTTCCTCGCGGGCGCCTGGTTCTTCAAGCTCGCCCTCGAATTCGCCCTCCCGCGGCGACGGGCCGAAGTCGCGAAGCCGTTCTTCCTGGCGTCGATCCTGTACCTGCCGGTCGTGCTGCTGACCCTCACGCTCAACCGCGTCTTCTGACCGCATGGAAGCCCGCGACGCCAAGGAAAGCCTGCGCGTCGGCTTCAAAGCCCGTCGGAACTCGCTCACCCCGCGCGAACTCCAGGTCGCGGGCGACGCCGCGGCCCGCCTGGTGAGCCAATCGCCCGAATGGAAGCAATCGAAGACGGTCTGTCTTTACGCGTCTTTCGGAGGTGAGCTGCCGACCGACGGCCTGCTGATGCTCGCCCTGCTCGAAGGCAAACGCCTCCTGCTCCCCCGCGTGACCGAACGCACGCGGCTGGTCCTCCATGAGGTCGCCGACCTGACGACATTGGAGACCTCCCGGCTGGGCATCCGCCAGCCGAAGAAGGACGCGCCCGTCGTCCCCCTGACCGAGGCCGGCCTGATCCTCGTCCCAGGGCTGGCCTTCGACGGCGCCGGGCGTCGTCTCGGCTTCGGCGGCGGCTACTACGACCGACTCTTGGCGAAGCCCCCCCGGAAGACGTTCCGGCTCGGGCATGCCCACGCCTTCCAGCTGGTCTCGAGCCTGCCCGACGAGCCCCATGACGTGCGCGTGCAGGCGGTGGTGACGCCGCAAGGCTGGCGACGATGCCGAGTTCGCTAGCCGGTTTGCCATCCCGCGGGTTTCGTGTCCGTTGACGGGTCCGATGCCCGCCGCCCGACCAGACGCCATCCGCCTCCGCGGCGTCCGCCAGAACAACCTGAAAGGGTTCGATGTCGACATCCCCGTCGGCAAGCTGGTCGTGGTCACGGGCCTCAGCGGCGCCGGCAAGTCGTCGCTGGTGTTCGACACGCTGCACGCCGAGGGCCAGCGCCGCTACGTCGAGACGTTCAGCCCTTACGTCCGCCAGTTCCTCGAGCTCCTGCCTTCGCCGGCGCTCGACTCCGCGGAAAACGTCCGTCCCTCCGTCGCCATCAAGCAGGGCAACGCGGTGCGCACGTCGCGCTCGACCGTGGGCACGATGACCGAGCTGTGCGACTGGTTCAAAGTCTGGTTCGCCCATCGCGCGGAGCTGATCGACCCGGCCAGTGGCGAAGCGATCCGCCCGCGCGGACCCGACGCCGCCTGGGAGGATTCGCTCCGGCGGTTCGCAGGCCAGGCCATCTCCCTGGCTTTCGCCGTGGCGAAGCCCGCCGCGCTCGACTGGCCGACGATCGCCGAGGAGTTCACCCGGGCCGGCTTCAGCCGGGCTTTCGCCGGCGGCCGACGGCTCCGCCTCGGCGAGGACTCGGTGACGGCGGACGCGGCCGAACTCCTCGTCATCCAGGACCGTGTCGTCATCTCCGCCGACCAGGCCTCGCGTTTCCATGAGGCGGCCTTGGCCGCGTTCCGCCTGGGCGGCGCGCGGTTGCGCCTCCTGGACGACGAAGGCCGGGAGCTCGCCCGTTACAGCGAGGCGCTCGAGTCGCCCGTCGATGGGCGCCGGTTCCGCCCCGCGTCGCCCGCGCTCTTCTCCTTCAACTCGCCCGTGGGCGCCTGCCCGGAATGCCGGGGCTTCGGCCGGGTCATCGGGCTCGACTGGGCCAAGATCGTCCCGAACCCGGCCCTGACGCTCGCCGAAGGCGCCATCGCGCCGTTCCAAGGCACGGTCTACGGGGAATCGCAGAAGGATCTCGCGCGGGCGTGCCGAAAGGCCGGCGTGCCGCTCGACGTGCCCTGGAAGAAGCTGTCGGCGACGCATCGTCGCTTCGTCGAAGACGGCGAACCGGGCTATGAACCCGGCGAGTATGATTCGAAATGGTACGGCGTGCGCGGATTCTTCCGCTGGCTCGAAGGCACGACCTACAAGATGCATGTGCGCGTCTTCCTTTCGCGCTGGCGGGCCTATGAACCTTGCCCGAAATGCCAGGGGCGGCGCTTCCGCGAGGAATCCCTCTGCTGGCGCTGGCAGGGACGCACGTTGCCCGAACTCTACGCCTTGCCGGTGACGGACCTCCGGCAGCGGCTCGCGCCGCTGGCGCCCAAGGATTCGCGGCATCCCGCCGACCACGCGCTGGAGGCCATCCTCGCGCGCCTCGGCTACCTCGAGGCGGTCGGCCTCGGCTACCTCGCGCTGGACCGGCTTTCGCGCACGCTCTCCGGCGGCGAGGTCCAGCGCGTCAACCTGACCTCGTGCCTCGGCGCCTGCCTCGCCGACACGGTGTTCGTCCTCGATGAGCCCAGCGTGGGCATGCACGCCCGCGACCTTTCCCGCATGGTCGGCATCCTCCGCGGCCTGGTCGCGCAGGGGAATACCGTCGTGGTCGTCGAGCACGACGAGTCCGTCATGCGCGCCGCCGACTGGCTCATCGAGATCGGCCCGCGACCTGGCGCGGCCGGCGGGCATCTGCTCTACCAAGGACCGCCCGCGGGCATCCTGAAGACCAAGGGTTCGGCGACCGCGGACTGGCTCTCCGGCCGCCGCTCGCCGGAAGTCCGCGCGCCTCGTCCGGTCGGCGACACCACCCCGCGCCTGCGCGTCGGCGGGGCCACGGTCAACAACCTCCGCGATTTCGCCTGCTCCCTGCCGCTGGGCCGCCTGGTCGGTCTCTGCGGCGTGTCGGGTTCCGGCAAGTCCACCCTGCTCCATCAGGTCATCGGTCGCCGCGATCCCGAATCCGGCGACGAGGCGGCCGAACTGAAATGGGTGAAGTTCGACCGCGACCCCGTGGAAGTCGCCTTGGTCGACCAGTCTCCCGCCACGCGCACGCCGCGCTCCAACCCCGCGCTCTACGTCGGCGCCTGGGACGCCATCCGCACGCTGCTCGGCAATTCGCCCGAAGCCAAGGCCGCCGGCCTGACGCCTTCGCACTTCTCTTTCAACGCGGGCGAAGGCCGCTGCGAACGCTGCGGCGGCGCCGGCTGGGAGACCGTGGAGATGCAGTTCGTCTCCGACGTCGCCCTGCCCTGTCCGTCCTGCAACGGCCGCCGCTTCCGCGACGAGGTGCTGTCGTTCCGTTTCGACGGGAAATCCGTCGGCGACCTGCTGGCGATGTCCGTCAGCGAGGCCCGCGCCTTCCTCGGCGGACGCACCCCGGCCTCCGGTCAGCTCGCCTGCCTCGAGGAAGTCGGCCTCGGCTACCTCGCGATGGGCCAGCCCCTCACCACGCTCTCGGGCGGGGAGGCGCAACGGCTCAAGCTGGTCCGCTACCTCTCCAAGGTCGACACGCGGCAAGGGGGGGCGCTCCTCCTGCTTGACGAGCCGACGACCGGACTGCATCGCGACGACGTGGCGCGGCTGATCGGCCTGCTGCATCGGCTGACCGAAGCCGGCCACTCGCTGATCGTGGTGGAACATCACCTCGACGTGTTGAAAGCCTGCGACTGGCTGCTCGAGATGGGACCCGAGGCCGGGCCCGCCGGCGGCCGGCTGGTCGCCGAAGGCACCCCGGCCCAGGTCGCGGCCGGCGAGACCGTCACCGGCCGCTTCCTCGCCCGCGGCGACGAGGCTTTCGGCGCCGCCGCGGAGCCGGCCTCCCGCGAACGCCCCACCGCCATCAGCCTGCGCGGCGCCCGCGAACACAACCTCAAGGACGTCTCGTTGGAGATCCCCCATGGCTCGCTCACGGTGATGACGGGCGTGTCGGGCTCGGGCAAATCCTCGCTGGCCTTCGACATCCTCTTCGCCGAAGGACAGCGCCGCTTCCTCGAATGCGTGTCGGCCTACGCCCGCCAGTTCGTCGAGCAGCTGCCCAAGCCCGACATCGACTCGCTCACGGGACTGCCGCCCACCGTGGCCATCGAACAGCGCGTGACGCGCGGCTCGGCGAAATCGACGGTGGCGACCGTCACCGAAGTGGCGCAATACCTCCGCGTGCTCTTCGCGCGCGCCGGCGTGCTCCACAGCCCGGCCACGGGCAACCGCTCGAAGAGATGACCGAGGACGCCGTGGTCCGCCTCGTGGCGCGGAAGGTGAAGGCGCTGAAGAAAGGCGCCCTGCTCCTCGCCGCTCCCCTGGTGCGCGCCCGCAAAGGCCACCACCGTCCCCTCGCCGAATGGGCGGAGACGAAGGGCCTGCGGACCCTGCGTTGCGACGGGAAGCTCCTTCCGGTCGACGGCTTCGCCGGGCTGGACCGTTATTCGGAGCACGATGTCGACGCGGTCTTCGGCCAGCTGCGCGCCGACGGCCTCATCGAGCTGCCCGACGAGACCGAGGAATCCGGCGAGAAGGCGTTGCGCGCGCTCGTGCGTCAGACCCTCCTCGCGGGCAAGCAGGCCTGCGTGCTCCTCGACCCGCAGGGGCGGCAGGTCGCCTATCTCTCGACCGCGCGCAGCGACCCTGCGACCGGCGAATCGTTCCCCGAGGTCGACCCGAAGCACCTGTCCTGGAACTCGCCGCGCGGCTGGTGTCCGGATTGCCGCGGCCACGGCCTGGAGGTGACGACGTTCTCCTCCGACGAAGAGGAGTCCATCAACGAGAACGCCATCGCCGACCGCGTGGGCGAAGCCGTCTGCCCGACCTGCCAGGGGCAGCGCCTCGGCCCGATCGGCCGATCGGTCAGGCTCGCGGGCCCGAAGGGGCGCTCGCTCTCGCTGCCCGGACTGCTTCGCCTGCAACCCGACGAAGCCCTGGCCTTCCTGTCCGGACTGAAGCTCGCCGACCGCGAGAAAGCCATCGTCGGAGCGCTCCTGCCCGAAATCGCCGCGCGCCTCCGCTTCCTCGACTCGGTGGGGCTGGGCTACCTCGCGCTCGACCGCGGAGCCGACACGCTCTCGGGCGGGGAAGCCCAGCGCATCCGCCTGGCGGCGCAACTGGGCTCGACGCTCTCCGGGGCGCTGTACGTCCTGGACGAACCCAGCATCGGCCTGCATCCGCGGGACAACGACCGGCTGATCGAATCGCTCAAAGGCCTGCGTGACCGCGGCAACACCGTCCTGGTCGTGGAACACGACGAGGACACCATGCGAGCCGCCGACCTGGTGGTGGACATGGGGCCCGGCGCGGGCGTGCACGGAGGACGCATCGTCGCCCAAGGCACCGCGGCCGCGCTGGAAAAGCAGCCGGACTCCGTGACGGGACGCTTCCTCAAGGAGGCCATCCCGCACCCGCTCCGCGGCGCCCGCCGGCCGGTCGAAGGCAAAGGCGCGCCGGCGGAGTGGATCCGCCTCAAGGACGCGAACCTGCGCAACCTCAAGGGCTTCGACGCGCGCGTCCCCGCGGGTCGCCTGACCGTCGTCTGCGGGGTCTCGGGCGCGGGCAAGTCGACCTTCGTGACGGACCTCTTCGCTCCCGCCGCGCGCGCGGCGATCGCCAAGAAGAAGGACGGCGTCACGGGGAAGGAAGCGCTCAGCGTGGTCTCGAACGCCGGCCAGCCGGCTTTCGGCTCGCTGACCGGGCTGAAGGGCTTCCGCCAGCTGGTGGTGGTCGACCAGGAGCCCATCGGCAAGACGCCGCGCTCGACGCCGGCGACTTATATCGGCGCCTGGGACCTCATCCGCGAACGTCTGGCTTCGCTGCCGGAAGCCGCCATCCGCGGGCATGCCGCCGGCTTCTTCTCCTTCAACACTTCGGGCGGACGCTGCGAAGCGTGTTCGGGCGCCGGACGGATCAGGCTCGAGATGAGCTTCCTGCCCGACACCTACGTGCCGTGCGAAGAATGCGCGGGCACGCGCTACGGCGCCGCCGCCAAGGCGATCCGCTGGAACGGCAGATCCGCCGCCGACCTCCTCGCCATGACCTTCGAGGAAGCGGCCGCGTTCCTTTCGTTCGACGCCAAGCTCGGCGACCTCTGCGGGCTGATGGTCAAGACCGGCCTCGGCTACCTCACCCTCGGGCAGAGCAGCCCGACCCTTTCCGGCGGCGAAGCCCAGCGCCTGAAGCTCGTCAGCGAACTCGCCCAAGGCCTCCCCACCTTCCGCGAACGTTCGCGCGGCGAGATCCGGCCCAACCTCTACGTCCTGGAAGAACCGACCATCGGATTGCACCAGGCCGATTGCCGTCGCCTCATCGAGCTCCTGCACGCGCTCGTCGACCAAGGCCACACCGTGGTCGTCATCGAGCACCACCCCGACGTCATCGCCGAGGCGGACTGGGTGCTCGAGATCGGACCCGAAGGCGGCAACGCCGGCGGGGAGCTCGTCCATGCCGGCGACCCCGAGTCGCTCGCGAAGTCGAAGAAGTCGCCCACCGCGCCCTCCCTCCGCCTCACGCTCGAGCGCGGCAAGGCCGCCGGGAAGCGTTGAGCCGGATTTAATCCGCCGCCGGCTTCGATGTTCTTTTGACCAAGGCGGCCCGACGAGGCATCCTGCAGGACTCCCAGATGGCCAGCCCGACTCCCACGCCGAAAAAGCCCGCGCCCATCCTCGCCCGCCGTCGCAGCCAGAGCAGCTGGCCGACCTTGGTCATCGGCGGCGCGCTCATCGCCGCGGGCGGATGGTTCGTCTGGCAGCAGACCCGCCGGCCAGCCCCGCAACCCGTCGTCCAAGAAACCCCCAAGGCCCCCGAAGCTCCGAAAATCCCCGAGCCGGAAAAGCCGCCCGTCATCGTCGTCGAAACGAAACCGGTCGTCCCGGTCGCGCCCCCGAAGATGGAGCCGCCGCCGAAAGCGGAGCCCGAGGTCCGGCCCGTCGTCGTGGTCGCAGCCAAGCCTTACGTCTTCGGCGGCCCCCAGCTGAAAGACCCCAAGCTCCTCGCGCTGCTCGCCGCGGACGCCCGGGAACGCCTGAAGGACGGCAAGTGGGAGGAACATCTGGAACGGCTGCAGAAAGGGCTCATGCCGGCGCTCGCCGCCACGCCTTCGACCGATGGCGTCGAACGGCATAACCGGCTCTGGGAAAGCCCCGCCTTCGCCCTCGGCATGACGCAGGCGCTGTTCATCCGTCGCGTCGGTCCCGAAACGCTGCGCGCCGCCGCCCGCGGCGACGAGAAGCTGCACGCCCTCCTGACGGAACTCCTCGGCCGCGCCGAGGCGCTCGAGAAATTCGCCTGGTCGCTCAAGCCCGAGGACGACGCCGCGAAAGCCCTCCGCGTGTGGTCCCTGCTGGCCGCCGACGACACCCCCGCCCAGCGCGGACGCTACGAAAACCTGCAGATCGCCTGCGCGCTCGTCTTCGACCACACGCTGACCTGGGCGCGCTTCGACGGCGGCGCGACCTGCGTCGCGGACCCCTTGACGCGTTACCGCTACTTCAAGACCAACGCGGAAGCGGGCCGGCTGCTGGGCGACGTCCGCAAGGCCCCGCCGGGCGACCTGGTCTGGGTCGTGGGCGCCACGGTGACCGAGGAGGAGATGGCCTGGGCCCTGGCCCATCCGAAGCTGCGCACGCTCTCCGAGTGGGCCCCGAGCTACGGCCTGATCCGCTACCGCATCGATTACGTGACCGGCGAGAAGACCAAGCTGCCCAAGCCGACCGAAGGCACGCTGAAGGAGATCTACGAGCTCGGCGGCATCTGCGTCCACCAGGCCCACTTCGCCGCCAACACCGCGCGCGCCTACGGACTGCCCGCCGCCGTCGTGGGCGGCGACGGCAACCGCGGCGGACACGCCTGGTTCGCCTACCAGCGCAAGGACAAGCAATGGAACATGGATACGGGCCGGTATAACGACGGCTACGCCTGCGGCGGGACGATCGACCCGCAGACGCGGCGCCCTCTCGGCGAATTCGAGGTGCAGATCCTCGGCGACGCGCAGCGGCGCACCGAACGCTTCGTGAAATCCCAGCGGCTCCAGCTCGCGGCCCAGATCTTCGGCGACGGCGGCGAACGGGAGGACCAGCACGAATGCCTGCGGCTCGCCGTGGCCGCCGCCAACCGCTGCCTCGAGGCCTGGCGCGCCTACGCCGCCTGCCTGGAAGCCCTCGGCCCGAAAGTGAAGACGGAGGAATGGAAGCTCTTCGTCCTCGAGATGCGGCGGGCCTTCGACGACTGGCCCGACCTGCGCGAGCTGGCCGACGAGATGGAGGCGAAGCACCTCTATCCGACGATGACCCGGGACGAGATCTTCCTCAGCTGCAAGCGGGCGTATGACCGTCTCATGGCCGAGAAGAAACGCCGCGGAGAATACGACCGCACGCGCTACGACCTCATCCAGAAAGCCGTGGAACGCGAAGCCGCCGTCCTGATGCCCGAGCGCGTGAAGAACGCCGAGAAGCTCGCTTATATCCACCGCCGGGCGCTCGAAGACAACGCCGACCACCTCCCGACGTTCCGCGCGCTGCTCGAGGGCTACTACCAGGCGGTCAAAGGCGACGGCAAGCTGGAGGCGGCCTTCCTCTCCGAGGTGGAGCGGGTCTATCGCCGGAAAATCGGCGGCGTGCCCGGCACGGACCTGTTCCGGCTCAAGGCCTTGGCGGGACTGCTTGACCTTATCCAAGGGTACTTCGACAAATGCAACGACCCCGAACGCGCCCGCCGGCTGCGGCTCGAGTCCGAGAAGATCCAGAAGATCCTCGAGAAGACCAAGAAATGACCACCCCCCGCCCCCTCCTCCTCGGCGTCAACATCGACCACGCCGCGACCGTCCGCCAAGCCCGGTACCGCGGCGCGCACCAGTCGCCGCACGCGGAACCCGACGTCGTGGCCTTCACCCGCGAAGCCCTCGCCGGCGGGGCGGACGGGATCACCCTGCACCTCCGCGAAGACCGCCGGCACATCCAGGACGCGGACGTCCATGCGATCGCCGCCCTGCCCGGCGTGCGCCTCAACCTCGAGATGGCCTGCACGCCCGCGATGACCGCCTTCGCGACGAAACTCCGGCCCGCCGCCGTCTGCCTGGTCCCGGAATCCCGCGAAGAAGTCACGACCGAAGGCGGTCTGGACGTCGCCGGCCGGTTCGACCGCGTGAAGGAGACGACGCAGGCGCTCAAAGCCGCCGGCATCGAGGTCTCGCTCTTCATCGGACCCGACGCCCCGCAGATCGAAGCCGCGGTCGCCGCCGGAGCGCCGGTCATCGAACTGCACACCGGCGCCTTCGCCAACGCCTGGAAGTCCCCCGCGGCCGAAGCCGAACTCGCCCGCCTGCGCGTGGCGTGCGATCAGGCCCACCGCCTGGGCCTGACCGTGAACGCCGGCCATGGCATCAATTACGACAATATCCGGGCGATCCTCACGCTGCCGCACCTGCACGAACTGAACATCGGCCACTCCATCGTGGCCCGCGCCCTCTTCACCGGCATGCGCGGGGCGGTCGCCGAGATGAAGGCCCACCTCCGCCGGCCATGAAGCTCGAAGGCGGCAACGTGCTCGGCGTCGGCGTCGACCTGACGGAGATCGGGCGGATCCGTTCCGCCCACCTGAAGCACGGGGCCGCGTTCCTCGACAAGGTGTTCACGCCCGCCGAGCAACGGCTCTGCCTCGCCAAGGCCGACCCCTACCCTTCGCTCGCCGCCCGTTTCGCCGCCAAGGAAGCGGCCAGCAAGGCGTTCGGGACCGGCCTCGGCGCCGAACTCTCGCTGACGAGCGTGGGCGTGCTCAACGGCCCCGAGGGAGAACCCGTCGTCGAACTGGACGAGAAGGCGCGGGCGCTGCTCGCCGCCCGCGGCGCGACCCGCCTGCTGCTTTCGCTCACCCACACCGACACGCTGGCCCAGGCCTTCGCGGTCCTCGTCCGCTGACCGATGCGCGTCTCCGCCCGACTGCCGGTCCTGTCCTGCGCCGAAGCCGCCGCCGCGGAAGCGGCCTTCCTCGGCGGGGACGCGGCGCTCTCATGGAAGCTGATGAACCTCGCGGCGCAGGGCGTCGCCGCCGAAGCGCGCGCGCTGCTCGGCCGCGTCCCTCGGCGCATCCTCGTCCTGGCTGGCAAAGGCAACAACGGCGCCGACGCCTTCCTGGCGGCGCTGCGTTGCGCCCGGCCGGGCGCCGAGATCCTCGTCGTCTTCGCCGACGGGGGGCCCGCGCGCGCGCAGGCGCAGCGCGCCTGGGCCGTCCGCAAGCAAGGCGTGCGCCTCGGGCTCGTCGGCGCGGCCGACCTGCCTCGGCTCGCGGCGCAGGAATTCTGCCTGATCATCGACGGCGTCCTCGGCCAGGGTTTTCGCGGGCCGTTGTCGCCTGAGCTGCGCTCTTTCCTGCGGGCCACGGACGCGTTGCGGGGCCTGCGCGTCGCGGTCGACCTGCCGAGCGGCCTCGGCGACGACGCGACGGGGCCCGCCTTCCGCGCCGACCTGACGGTTTCCCTGGGCTGCCTGAAACGCCCGCTGCTCGCGCCGAAAGCCGCCCGCTTCGTCGGACGCCTCCGCGTCTTCGACCTCGGCCTGCCGCTGGGCGAGACCGAAGAAGCCTGCGTGACGGCCGCCGCGCTCGCGCCGCTTCGCCGGCCGCGGCGGGCCGGCAGCGACAAGCGCCAGCAAGGCCGCGTCCTCATCGTCGGCGGCTCGGACCGCATGCCCGGGGCGGTGCTCATGAACACCGCGGCGGCCCTGCGGTCAGGCGCCGCCTTGGTCACGACCTGCCTCCCCGAATCCGTCCGCGCCAAAGCGGCGGTGGCTTATCCCGAGGCGATGTGGCGCGGCCGGCGGGAAACGACGAACGGAAAGCTCGCGGCCAAGGATCTGAAAGATGTCGGCGCGCTCGCGGCGGATCACGATGTCCTGCTCGTCGGTTCGGGCATGGGCGAACGCGCGGCGCCGTCCATCACGGCGCTCGCCGCGCGATGCCGCATCGACCTCGTGCTCGACGCCGATGCGCTCCGGCCGGGCGTGGTCACGGCGGCCCGGGGCGCCGCGACGCGCGTGCTCCTGCCGCACGCGGGAGAATTCCGCCGGCTCAGCGGCCGACCCGCGTCGGTCTCCGCCGCCCGGGCCTACGCCCAGCGGACGCATTCCATCGTCGTGCTCAAGGGCGCGCTCACCTGCGTGACCGACGGCACGCGCGTCGTGCACATCCCCTTCGGCGGACCCGTGCTGGCGCGCGGCGGTTCGGGCGACCTGCTCGCGGGCGTCGTGGCCTCGGTGCTCGCGCGCCGGCGCGAACTGCTGCTGACGGCCTTCGACGCCGTCGTCCTGGCCGCGACCTGGCACGCGCGGGCCGCCGATTGGCTGAGGGAATCCCAAGGGGAGGAAGCGGTGAGAACCACCGACCTGCTGGCTGGGTTGTCCCCGGTCTTGCGCGACTGAGAGCGGCCCGCTGGCTGGCGGGATGCATCCCATCCCCACCGATCCGCTGGCGCAACGCGTCCTGCTCAACGGACTCAAAGGCGTCGGACCGGTCACCGTCCGTCGCCTGCGCGAGGCTTTCGGCGGGGAACTCGCCGTCGCCTTGGGCGCGCCGGCCGACCAGCTCGCCAAGATCGCGGGAGTCAGCCGGCCGGTGGCGGACGCGATCGCCGCGCGCGCGTTCGACTGGGCGGCGGAGATGGGCCGCGTCCGCGATCGCGGGTATCGCCTGCTGAGCGACGCCGATCCCGCCTGGCCGGCTCCGCTCGACAAGCTCTGGGATCCGCCGCTCGTGCTTTACGCGGAAGGCTCCGCGCTGCCCGGCGACCGCGCCGTCGGCCTGATCGGCTCGCGCCATTGCACGCCCTACGGCGCCGCGCTGGCGCGCTCCTTCGCGGGCGACCTCGCCCGGCAAGGCTGGTGGATCGTCAGCGGGCTGGCGCGCGGCATCGACACCGCCGCGCACGAAGGAGCCCTCGACGTCGACGGCCGCACCGCCGCCGTGGTCGGCCACGGCCTCGACCTGACCTTCCCGCCGGAGGCCGTGCGCCTGCGCGCCCGCATGGTCGCCGAGGGCTGCGTGCTTTCGGAATTCCCGCTGGGCCGGCCGGCCGACCGCCAGACTTTCCCGCAACGCAACCGCCTCGTGGCGGGACTGGTGCGCGTGATGGTGGTGATCGAGACCGACGTCGACGGCGGCAGCATGATCACCGCGCGGTTCGCGGGCGACCTCGGCAAGACCCTCTGCGCCGTGCCGGGCCGGGCGGACAGCCCGGCGAGCCGCGGCTGCCATGCGCTCATCCGCGACGGCGCCACGCTCGTCACGTCGGTCGACGAGATCCTCACCGAACTCGGCGAAAGCCGGGAGGGCCCGGCGCTGGCGCTCGCGACGGACCCGCCGGAGTTCGCGCGCTGGCTCCCGCACTTCGCCGGCGGCACCGCCCACGACGCGGACACGCTCGCCGCGGCGGCCGACTGCTCTGCGGCGGAGGCGGCGGTGAGCCTGACCATGATGGAGATCCGCGGCGTGCTGTCGCGGCGCCCGGACGGCCGCCACGAGCGGGCCCGGCTCAACGGTGGATGAGATTCCCCTCGCCCGCCGGCACCGACGTGCTCAAGGGGTCGCCCAGGACATAACGGTCGAGCAACGCCTTCGGCTTCGCGAGCGTGTCACGCAAGGCGCCCATCCAAGGCCGCCACCCTTCGCCGAAGGCCGCCGGATAGGCCGAGGCGCTGAGCCCGGCGCGGTCGGCGAGCCACAAAGCGCGCACGCAGTGCCAGCCTTGCGAGACGAAGACCAAGTGCTCGCCCGGATAGCAGGCGGCCGCCCGCGCGACGGAATCCAAGGTCCTCAAGCCGTAGGGATCTTCGACCAGCGGACAAGTCACCCCGGCGGCGCGGAGGCGTTCGGCCATCACGCGCGCATGGACGGGAGTGCCGGAACAGACGACGAGCTTGATCCGGCCGGAACGGGCGAGCGTCGCCGCGGCGGCGATGCGCGGCGCGAAAGTGCCGCTGGGCTCGCCGGTGGCGCCGACGAACTCATCCGTGCCCAGCAAGACGAGGACGGAACCCGCCGGGACGTCCGCGGGGCTCGCGGCCAGACGCCCCCAGCCGGCCGACCAGACCCAAAGATTCGACCCGACCAAAAAAAGGGCGAGCAGAGCCAGGGCGAGACCACAGACTCGGAGTAACCAGCGGTGCATGACCGGAAGCATTCAGCCCTGAAAAGCGAAGGCAAGCGGGTCGGATAGGCTGATTTGCTTAATTTTAAGCAGGAATGGGTTGAGGTAAGACGCTATTAGGACATTATGCATGCTCCGGACCCGCTGGCACGGAATCTGCCTACTTTTACTCAATATGAGTTCCACGCCCACCGCCACGAACGCCAAAGTCCTGGTCATCGATGATGATAAAGACCTCCGGTACTCGCTCCGCCGGGCGCTCGCAGGGCTCGGTCACACCGTCATCGAAGCCGACAGCGGCGAGTCCGGCGTGGTCTCCGCCAAACGCGAACAGCCTGATGTCATCCTGCTCGATAACCGCATGGGCGGGATGACCGGCATCGAGACGTTGCAGATGCTCCGCGGGGCGCAGCCGCAGGCGATGGTGATCCTGATGACGGCGTTCGGCACGACGCAGACCGCCATCGAGGCGATGAAGTTCGGCGCCTATGACTATGTCATGAAGCCTTTCGACCAGGCCAAGCTCATCGCCTTGGTCGACAAGGCCCTGTCGGCCCGGCGCGACCTGGCCACGGCCACCAAGTCCACCCGCTCGCTCGTCAACCCGGCCGACTACAAGGAAGGCATCGTGGGCAGCTCCGAGCCCATGCAGGAAGTGCTGAAGTCGATCGGCCAGGTCGCCGCGAGCGACGCGACCGTGCTCATCACCGGAGAAAGCGGCACCGGCAAGGAACTGGTCGCCCGCTGCATCCACCAGCATTCCCTGCGCGCCAAAGGCCCCTTCCTCGCCGTCAACTGCGCGGCCATCCCCGAGAACCTCATCGAGTCCGAGCTCTTCGGACACGAGAAGGGCGCCTTCACCGGCGCGACGAACCAGAAGCCGGGCAAGTTCGAGCTCTGCGACGGCGGCACCATCTTCCTCGATGAGATCGGCGACATGTCCCTGCCGACCCAGACGAAGGTGCTCCGCGCCATCCAGGAAGGCGAGATCCAGCGCGTCGGCGGCACGACCACCCTCAAGGTCAGCGTGCGCCTCGTCGCGGCGACCAACAAGGACCTCGAAGCCATGGTGACCTCGCGGCAGTTCCGCGAGGACCTCTACTACCGCCTGAACGTCTTCCGGATCCGCCTGCCGGCGCTCCGCTATCGCAAGAGCGACGTGCCCCTGCTCGTGGATTACATGCTGCAGCGCCAGGCGGCCGCCAAGAAACTGAAGCCCAAGCGCCTCTCCAACGAAGCCCTCGACGCCCTGCTGGCCTACGACTGGCCCGGCAACGTGCGCGAGCTCGAGAACGTGGTGCAGCGCGCCAACGTGCTCGCCAAGGGCGAGACGATCCTGCCCAAGGACCTGCCGCAGGACGTCCTGCACCCGCGCAAGAGCGCGGCGCCGCTGCCGGCGAACCCGGCGGCTTCCGCCGCGGCGCCCGCCGCGGGCGGCAACGAGACGCCCGCGCCCGCGGCTCCGGCCGGCGGCGGCTCCGCCTACGACACCATCTACCGCCAGTGCCGCGCCAACGAAGGGAAGGACATCCTCATGACCATCGAGATGGAGATGATCCGCCGGGCCATGGAGGAGACCCGCGGCAACCAGCTGCGGTCGGCGATGATCCTGGGCATCAACCGCTCGACGCTGAAGAAGCGCCTGCTCGAGATGCGCGAAGCCGGCATCAAGGTCTTCACTTGAGCTTTGCGGACGGCGGAAACCCGGCTTAGACCTCCGGGACCATGTCCCACCCCAGACGCATCCTGCCCGCTTTGGCCGGGCTCTTCCTCGGCCTGTCAGCCGCCTTGGCGGGCGAAGCGCTGCCGCTTTTCGACGGCAAGTCGCTCGCCGGCTGGCGCGCGTCGAAGAACTCGCCCGAAGGCGCCTACAAGGTCGTCGACGGCGTGCTTCAGATCCGCGGCGGACAAGGGCATCTCTTTTTCGTGGGCGCCGACGGCAAGGCTTCCTTCAAGGACTTCGACTTCAAGGCGAAGGTGAAGACCTATCCGGGCGCCAACTCCGGCCTCTACTTCCACACGGCCTACCAGGACAAGGGCTGGCCCTCGCAAGGCTACGAGTGCCAGGTCAACGCCACGCACGCCGACAAGAAGAAGACCGGAGGCTTGTACGCCGTGCAGGACGTCATGGACGTCGCCCCGGCCCCCGACGACGAGTGGTTCGACTATCGCATCCGCGTCCAAGGCAAGCGCGTCCAGGTCTGGATCAACGGCAAGCAGACCGTCGACTTCACCGAGCCGGCCGACTGGACCCCGCCGAAGAACATGCCCGGCCGCCGGCTCGGCGACGGCACCTTCGCGATCCAAGCCCACGACCCGGGCTGCAAGGTCGACTACAAGGACCTGGTCGTCGAGCGCCTGCCCTGAGGGCGGTCGCTCCTTCCGCGACCGGGCCTCAGGCGAGCGCGCGCGCGAGCCCGTCGATGAGCCGCGCCCGCACGGGTTCGGCGAGCGCGGTCAGCCGGCGCTGCTCCGCTTCGTATTCCTGCCGGCCTTCCGGCGTCTCGATCGCGATGGGCCGCAGCCCGATGGCGGAGAAGTCATAAGGGCTCGCGCGCATGTCCGTCGTCCGCGCGACGTGCGCGAGCTCGAAGGCGTCGGCCGCCAGCTCGGCGGAGACCCAGGGCGAGGCCTTCATCGCCCACTTGAAAAGATCCATGGTGACATGGACGCAGCCCGGCTGCTCGTTCTCGACGCGCGTCTCTAGGGCGGGCGCGAGCTTGTTGAGCGGACGCGCGCCCGGGGTGAAGAAACGGAACGCGTCGTAGTGCGTGCAGCGCACCGGCATCGCGCGCACGACGGCGTCGGTGCCCTCGGACCCGAGGCGCAAGGGCCAGCCGCCGTGCCGCCGGCTCGGCGCGTCCTGGTAGACCATCGCCCATTCGTGCAGCCCGAAGCAGCCGTGGAACGCCGGTCGCGCGGCCACCGCGCGGCACAGGCGCAAGGTGAACGCCAGGCGCCCGGCCTGGGCGGCGTCAGGCAAGGCCACCCGCACCAAGCCGTCGGCGCCGCGGAGGAACCGGCGGTCGTCGGCCAGTTCGTCGGCCTCCGCCAAGGCGACCCCCGCGCCCGGCGACCAGCGACGGAGGGCGCCGAGCCGGAAAGGGTAATAAGTGAAGAGGAAATCCTCCACCGGATCCCGCTCGCCCCGGAGCGCGCGCGCCCGGCGGGCCTGCACCAGGCGATCGGCCCGCGCTTCATGCGCGGCCCGACGCGCCCGCCATGCCTCGGGCGACAACGTCGTCTGGCTGGCCGGAGCGACGGTCACAGGAAGCGGCGATGATGCGCGGCGACCTGCACGTATTTCTCGGCCCAGCCCGGGAGAGCGGCCTGCTCGGCGGGCGACAGCGGCCGCACCACCTTGGCCGGCGAACCCATGACGAGCGAACCGGGCGGCACCTGCGTGCCCTTGGTGACGAGCGAGTTGGCGCCCACGATCGAACGGGCGCCGATGACCGCGCCGTCGAGGACGGTGGCGTGCATGCCGATCAGGCATTCGTCGCCGATCACGCAGGCATGGAGCATGGCGAGGTGGCCGACCGTGACCCGGGCGCCGACCTTGGCGGGCAGACCGTCGGCGACATGGACGACGGCGCCGTCCTGGATGTTGCTGCCCTCTCCGATCTCGATCGGGGCGATATCCCCCCGGAGCACGGCGCACGGCCAGAGGCTGGCGTGCGCGCCCAGGGTCACGTTGCCGATGACGACCGCCTTGGCGTGCACGAAGGCCGAGACGTGGATCGTCGGGCCGATGGAGAGGTTACGCGTCAGCTCCTTGGACAGGGCCGCCGTGAGATCCAGAGGCTCCTCGAACGGGCCGCCTTGGTGAAAAGGGTTCATCCCGGCAGAATTAGGCACCTCGAGGCATCAGGGAAGACCTAACCACCCGCTCCACCCTCTTTTGAGGCCATTTTAAGCCTCAAAAGCCCTAAACCTGGCTTTCAGGCAGCCCTCCCCCGCCCCCACCCCCGGCACGATTCCGCTCCCTGGCCCGAATCTACCGACAATTCCCCTTGCCAACCCCCCTCGAGTCCGTTTGCTCCGACCTTCCGACAGCCATGAAGGCCACATTTATCACCTCCGGTCGCCAATTCACCGTCACTCAGGGCGACATCCTCATCGTGAACCAGTACCCTGGTAAGAACGAAGGCGACGTCCTCACGTTCGACCAGGTCCTCCTGGTTGGCGAAGGCGCCTCCGCCAAGATCGGCACCCCGACCGTCGCCGGCGCGAAGGTCACCGCCAAGATCCTTGAGAACAAGCGCGGCGAGAAGATCGACATCTTCAAGCACCGCCGCCGCAAAGGCTACTACCGCCGCCGCGGCCACCGCCAGGAACTGTCGGTGATCAAGGTCGAGTCCATCTCTGCTTAACCCTTAACGTCCTCTCACCATGGCAACAAAGAAAGGCGGCGGCACTTCCTCCAACGGCCGCGACTCCACCTCCAAGCGCCTCGGCGTGAAGCTTTACGGCGGCGAATTCGCCACCGCTGGCTCGATCATCATCCGTCAGCGCGGAACCCGCATGAATGCCGGCCGCAACGTCGGCATGGGCCGCGACCACACCCTCTTCGCCAAGGCCGACGGCCTGGTGAAGTGGGACGCCGAGCACCGCAAGGTCGAGATCGTCCCGACGACCTCGTCCGCCTGCGCGATCAAGTAAGACCCTCCGGGTCTTCCGCAAGAAGCCGACCGACTGGTCGGCTTCTTTGTTTGGCGGGAAAGCGAAGCGTCAGTCCGCGAGCGCGGCCCGGGCGGTCCGGTGGAATTTCCACGCCATGGCGAGGGACACCAGGATGAGCCCAGCCGCCAGCGCGATCCAGATGCCCGCGGCGCCCAGGTCCCAGCGACCCACCGCGAAGCCGAGCACCTGGAAGCCGGGCGGGAATGCCAGGGCGAGGGCCATGGGCAGGCAGATCAGCCAATAGACGATGAAGACGCTCCAAGAAGCCCACGCGGCCCGGTCGACGGAACGCAGGAGATGCGCGGCCACGATCTGCACGCCGTCGAACGGCGCCCAGACGGCGGCGAAGACGAGCAAGGACGAAGCGAGGACCGCGGTCTCGGTGCCCGCGACGCCGTATGTCTCCATCAGCAAGGGACGCAGGAGGAGCATCGCGAGTCCGTAGGCGGCCATCATCGCCCCGCCGAGCAAGAGGGCGCCCAGGCCCACCGCCCGCACCTTGCGGGCGTCCTTCGCGCCATAGGCTTCGCCGACGCGGATGCCCGCCGCGATGCCGAGTCCGAGCGGCAGCATGAAGGCGGCGGAGGCCGTGCTGATCGCGACCTGATGCGCCGCCTGCGCGGTGGCGTTGATCCATCCGGCCATCACGGGGACGACCGCGAAGATGCCGACTTCGCTGAGGCTATGGAGCCCGGCGGGCCAGCCGGTCGCCAGGAGGCGGCGGAACACGGCGAGCTGCCAGCCGTCGCGCCAACGCACCTCGCCCCGACCCGGCGTGAACCAGAGCCCGACCAGCATGAGACACCGCGAGACGAGCGTGGCCCAGCCGGCGCCCGCGAGGCCCATCGCGGGGAACCCGCCATGGCCGAACATCCACAGCCAGTTCAGCAGGATGTTGGCGAGGATGCCGGCCGCGAGCCAGGCCAGCGAGATCCAAGGCTGGTGCTGGGCGTCGCGGTGGCCGCGCAGGGCATGGAAAGCCAGGCCCGGCACGATCGCCCAGGCCATGATGATGAAGAAGTCGTGCGCCTCGGCGGTGACCTCGGGCGAGGAACCCAGCAAGGGCAGGCCGGCGACGGCCGCATGCGTGAGCGCCGCGGTCGCGAGGCCGAGTCCCAGCGCGAGCGTCATGCCGTGGCGGAGGATGGCCGGGGCGGACGCCTCGACGCCGGCGCCGTTGTCCTGCGATTGGTAGACGGGGATCGCCCCGACGACGCCGATGCCGAAGACGTAGGGGATGTAGTTGAGGTTCGAGGCCAAAGCCGAGGCGGCCAAGGCCGTCTCGCCGAGGTGCCCGGCCATGGCGACATCGACGACGAACATCAGGCCGTAACCGAGCATCCCCAGCATGATCGGGATGGCGAGTTTCAGGGTGGGCCCGATTTCCGAACGGATGGTCGCGACAGAAGCCAAGGCCTCACGAGGGAACGAATGCCCCGCGGTGGCGAGTCCGTTCTTCGGCGGCGGCGCGGTCCCGGCGACCGTCAGCGATCCAACCCGACGACGTCTTCGGGCTCGGCCCAGGCGAAGACCGTGGCCTTCGACCCGACCCGCTGGCGCGGATTCGCCTCGGCGACCTTGAGCACCGCGCCCGCCTTGGTCCGGAAATCGTGGAACGAGACGTTGCCCTGGAAAAGCGAGGCGACGATGGCGCCGGCGAAGGCGTTCTCATCAGGGGCCATGAAGTCGAGCTTCAGGCATTCGGGGCGGATGCAGACGACGATCCGCCCGCCCGGCCCGGGGGCGCTGTCCGGCGTGGCGAGCGCGCCGCGGACCTCGCCGACGGCGGTCTCGGCCACGAACTCCCCCGCGCCGACGTGGACGATCTTGCCGGGCAGCAGGTTCGCCGACCCGAGGAACGTCGCGACCCAGCTGTCGGCCGGGCGGCGATAAAGATCGATGGGCAGGCCCGCCTGCACGATGCGGCCTTCGCGCATCACGGCCAGCCGGTCGGCCATCGCGAAAGCGTCCGCCTGGTCGTGCAGCACGCAGAGCACGGTGACGCCCGTCGCGCGGGCGAGTCCGCGGATGACGTCGCGCAGCTCCACGCGCGAGGCGGCGTCGAGGTTGCTGAGCGGCTCGTCGAGCAGCAGGATGCGAGGGCGCGTCGCCAGCGCCCGGGCGAGGGCCACCCTTTGCTGCTGGCCGCCGGAGAGTTCCTGCGGCCGACGCGCGGCCCAGCCTTCCGCCCCGACGACCCGCAAGGCAGCCGACGCGCGCTCGGTGACGTCCGCCGCGGAGAGACCGGTGTCGGTCAGTCCGAACGCCGCGTTCTCGAGGACGGTCAGGTGCGGGAACAGCGCGAAGTTCTGGTGGACGTAACCGAAACCGCGGGCCGCGGACTCCGCATAAGTGATGTCGCGGTCGCCCAGCATGATCGTGCCGCCCTGCGACTGCGCCTGACCCGCGAGGACCTTGAGGAGCGTGGTCTTGCCGCTGCCCGAAGGCCCGAGCAGACAGCATAGCGTCCCGGCCTCGACGACGAGGTCGACGCCGGCGAGGATCGTCGCTTCGCCGAGCTGGCGGCGCAGGCCGGTGACGCGTAAGGTGGACACGCGGCGGAACTTGGCCGAAGCCGCGGCCGGGGGCAAGGGCGCACGGAGGCGAAGGGCGCCGGGCGATTTTAGCCCATGACTTCGGCTTCCCACGCTTGCCACCGGGCGGGTTTCGGGCAAGTTAGGGGTTCCTATGCGTAACGACGACGAAGACGAGGACGAGAAGACCCCGGCCGCCCCCAAGGACGGCGGTCCGAGCGCGATGCTCATCCAGAAGAAGTTCCTGGAGCAGCGGAAGATCTTCCTCTGGGGCGCCGTCGAAGACGCCTCCGCCCGCGATATCGTCGAAAAGCTGCTCTACCTCGACGGCATCGACCCCGGCAAGGAGATCACCTTCTACATCAACACCCCGGGCGGCTCCATCACCTCGGGCATGGCCGTCTACGACACCATCCGGATGATCTCCTCCCCGGTGAAGGTCGTCGTCACCGGCATGGCCGCCTCGATGGGCTCCATCCTCCTCCAGGCCCCCAAGGAAAAGGGCAACCGCCTCCTCTTCCCCCACTCCCGCGTGATGATCCACCAGCCGCTCATCATGGGCCGCATCCAGGCCACGGCCGTGGACATCCACATCCAGGCCCAGGAAATGGAACGCCTGCGCACCGAGCTCAACGAGATCCTCGCCAAGGCCTCGAAGCAGAAGATCGAAAAAGTCACCAAGGACACCGACCGCGACTTCTACATGACCGCCGAGGAGGCCATCGAATATGGCCTCGCCGACGCGATTGTGAAGAAGCTCTGAGCCGGACCCCACGCGCATGGGCATCGGCGACCGGGCCTACATGCGGGAGACGCGCGCCCCGCGGAACCCGCTTTCCGTCACGGCCTGGGTCGTGGGCGTCCTGGTCGCGTTCTTCATCGTCAACCTGATCCAGGAGTCGGCGAAGGCCGACCTCCTGGGCTGGACGATCCTCGGCGAAGACCGGCTGATGACCTGGCAGTGGCTGACCCACGCCCTGGTGCACGAAGGCTTCTGGCACCTGCTGGGCAACGCCCTCATCCTCTGGTGGACGGGCACGACCGTGGAGCGCGAATACGGTTCGCGCGCGCTGCTCGGCGTCCTCGTCCTGGGCACGCTCGCCGGCGCGTCCGTCTGGATGCTCACCGGGCTCGGCGGCCAGCGCGACGCGCACCTCATCGGCATCTCGGCCGGCGTGTACGCCCTCATGCTCGTCGCGCTCCTCGACAAGCTCGACCACCAGATCACGCTGCTCCTGTTCTTCTTCCTGCCGGTCACGCTGCGCGTGCGCTGGCTGCTCCTGGTCACCGCGCTCTTCGCCCTCCTCGGCTGGGCCTTCTCCGAACTGCCCGGACGCCATGCCTGGGCGGGCTGGAAGCCCGCCTGGAACGATCAGATCGCGCACTCCGCCCACCTCGGCGGGCTGATCTTCGGCTGGCTGGCCTGGCGCTACCTTCAACGGACAAATGCGGCCCCCGGCTACGCTCATATCCAGGAGCCCATGGAATCCGAAGCCCCGAGCCCGTCTTTCGAGACCCCGTCCGCGGATTCCACGGACCGTCCGCTCACGCGCACCCAGGCCCGCGCGGAATTAGACACGCTGCTGGACAAGATCTCCGCCGGGGGATTCGGCTCGCTCACTGCTGGCGAGAAACGTAGGCTCGAAGAACTCAGCGCCCGCCTGCGCTGAGCGCCTCCACTCCCTTTATGCGACTCACCCTCTTGCTGGCGTCCCTCTTCCTGGGAACGCTGGTTTCCGCCCAGACGCGCAGCTTCACGACCACCGAATCGATGCGCGACGAGACGCGCGCCACGGCCGCCCTCCTCGAGAAGCTCCACATCAGCCGGAAGGACATGGGCTCCATCGACATGAACTCGGTGGTCCGGACCTACTGCGAGAACCTCGACGGCGCGAAGATGTATTTCACCGCCGAAGAGGTGGAGGAGTTCGTGACCCGTTACGGCCGGACCCTCGACCTCTATCTCCAGCGCGGCAACCTCACCCCGGCCTTCGAGATCTACGCGCTCTTCAAGAAGCGCGTCACGGAGCGCACCACGGCCAACCTGGCCGCCCTCGACCAGCCGATCAACCTCACCCAGCCGGGCACGTTCCCCGTCGACCGCAAGAAGGCGGAATGGCCGGCCAACCCCGAGGCCGCCGACAGCCTCTGGAGCCGCCGGATCCGCCTCGACATGCTCGCGGAGCTCCTCGGCGAGGACAAGTCCGGCGCCGCCAAGACCGGGAAGGATTCCGAGCTGCCCGAGATCACCCCGGCGAAGACGCAGGAAGCGGTCGCCCGGCTCAAGAAACGCTACGAAAAGACCCGCACCTACCTCGACTTCGACTCCCATGAGGTCGAGGAGCTCTTCCTCAATTCCTACTCGAGCCAGTACGACCCCCACTCGACGTTCTTCTCGCAGCAGTCCCTCGAGGAATTCGAGATCGCGATGCGCAACTCGCTCGTGGGCATCGGCGCGACGCTGACCGACGAGGACGGCACCTGCGTGGTGAAGGAGATCCTGCCCGGCGGCCCCCTGGACCTCTCGCGCCAGGTGAAGTCCGGCGACAAGATCATCGCCGTCGGCCAGGGCGAGACGGGCGAGATGGAAGACATCGTCGGCATGCGCCTCTCGAAGGCCATCAGCCGCATCCGCGGCAAGCAGGGCACCCTCGTCCGCCTGCTGGTCGACATGGCGGCCGGCGGCCGCAAGACCATCAGCATCAAGCGCGACCAGATCAAGCTGGTCGGACAGATGGCTTCCGCGCGCGCCTTCGAAGTCCCCCACGGGGAAGGCAGCTTCCTGCTCGGCGTCATCGAACTCCCTTCTTTCTACGGCAAGAACCAGGACGGCTCGGGCTCGAGCCCGTCCGCCGACATCGAGCAGCTCATCACCAAGCTCAAGGCGATGGGCATGCAGGGGCTCATCATGGACCTCCGCAAGAACGGCGGCGGCCTGCTGACCGAAGCGGTCGACATCTCGGGTCTCTTCATCCCCAAAGGCTCGGTGCTCCAGGTCCGCGACAGCCAAGGGCGCTCCGAAGACTACCGCGACGAAGACGAGAAGGTGGCCTGGAACGGTCCGCTGGTCGTCCTCACCACCAAGCTCTCCGCCTCGGCGTCGGAAATCTTCGCCGGCGCCATGCGCGACCACCGCCGGGCCATCGTGGTCGGCGACACGACCACCCACGGCAAAGGCTCGGTCCAGAACATCATCGAGCTCAGCCGCTTCGACCGGAACCTCAAGTCGGCGGTCAAGGTGACCATCCAGAAGTGGTACGCGCCGAGCGGCTCGTCGATCCAGCTCAAGGGCGTCCCCGCCGACATCGTGGTGCCCTCGGTCTTCTCCGTCCTCCCCGTCGGCGAGGGCGACCTGGACCGCGCCCTGCCCTGGGATTCGGTGACCCCGACCCTGACCAAGGCCGACGAAGGCGACTGGCTGAAGGCGAAGGTCAGCGACGCGCTGATCGCCAAGCTCGCCGCCGGCTCCAGCCGCCGTCAATCCGAGCTCCCGGAGTTCCTGACGCTGTCGCGGACGATCGATTGGACGAAGAACCGCCAGGTCCGCAAGGAAGTCTCCTTGTCGCTCGACCAGCGCCGCACCGAGCGCAAGGACGAGCTGGAGTTCCGGGAACAGATCCGCCGCGAGCTCGCCGATTACGCCAAGAAGGCCGTCAAGGTGGTCGAGGTGAAGCTCGACGCCGCCATCGAGCAGGAGAAAAAGGAAGGTCCCGGCGCCGCCGCCAAGCTGAAGCGGGCTTCGCGCATGCGCGATCCGCTCGAAGACGACGAGTGGCCCGAGTACGACATCCAGCTCCAGGAGACCGTGCGTATCGCCGCCGACTGGGCGGCGCTCAACGGCGCCACGCCGATCGCCGCGAACAGCAAGAAGAAGTGATCGTCGCGGCCATCGCGCCCGACCGAAGCCGCCCGACCGGGCGGCTTTTTTGTTTTCCGGCGAGCCCGCCCGCGGAAGCGGACGCACCTTTGATTTGCCGACCGCCTGACCGACCGCCAACTTTACGCCATGCTCTCCCCTGAAGCGCTGGCTTATGGCACCCTGCTGATCGTCGGAGCCCTGCTGCTGCTCCGCCCTCGCCGCGCCGGACTCGCCCTCCGGCGCCAGCATGGGCTCCTCGATGGCCGCCCGGTCCAGCTCCACACGCTGACGAACGCCCGGGGCATGGAAGTCTCGGTCAGCGAATTCGGCGCCACGCTCACCTCGATCCGCGTCCCTGACGTCCATGGCCGTCTCGGCGAGGTCACCCTCGGCCTGCGCTCGCTCGCCGACTACGCCGCCGACAACCCCTTCCTCGGCAGCACGGTCGGCCGCTACGCCAACCGCCTCGCAGGCGGTCGCCTGACCATCGACGGACAGACCCTGGCTCTCGACCGGAACAACGGCGACAACCACCTCCACGGCGGCCTGCGCGGGCTCGACAAGCGCGTCTGGCAGTCGGAGTGCCTCCGGACGGCCGACGCCTCCGCGGTCCGGCTTACCTACGTGAGCCCGTCCGGCGAGGAAGGCTACCCGGGCACGCTCAGCGTCACGGTCACCTATACGCTGCCCGATGACGCCGACGAACTCCGCATCGATTTCGCCGCGACGACCGACGCGCCCACGGCCTGCAACCTGACGAACCATGTCTTCTTCAACCTCGCCGGACAAGGCACGGTGCTCGATCACCGCCTGACCCTTCGCTCCGACCGGATCGTCCCGGTGACGCCGGCGCTCATCCCGACCGGCGAGCTCATGGACGTCACGAACACGCCTTTCGACTTCCGCCGTCCGCACTCGCTCGGCGAGCGCATCGGCGAGCCGCACGAGCAGCTCCGACGCGCCCGGGGCTACGATCATTGCTACGTCCTTGGGGCCGCCGGAGTCTTGCGATCCGTCGCGCACGTGTCCGAGCCGTCCTCGGGACGCACGCTCGAAGTCCTCACCGACGCGCCGGGACTGCAGCTCTACACGGGCAACTTCCTCGCAGGCACGGTGCAAGGCCGCTGGGCGAAGCCCTACTCTTTCCGCCAAGGCTTCTGCCTCGAGCCGGGACTCTTCCCCGACTCCCCCAATCAGCCCGCCTTCCATCGCCTGGGATATCCCAGCGGCATCCTGCGCCCCGGCGAGCCATACGGCCAGAAGCTCGTCTTCCGCTTCGGGGTCGCAAGGTAGAGACAACCTCTCGCGCTCTCCTCTGAAGCCGCCCACCCGGGCGGCTTTTTTATTCTGGGTAGGGACGCGATCCCGACCCTACCTTCTGTACCTCATCCATTCTGTCCTCGATGCAGCCCTCGACGCCGTCATCGACTCCGTCCTCTGTTCAGCCCCTCGCCGTCGCGTCCACGAGCAACCAGGCCCAGGTGGCGACGACGCCGGACGGACAGGCATGGAGGCGGTCATAGTCGCGGAGAAGCGACTTGAGCTCGCTCGGCGAGAAACGGGGGTCGCCGGTCACGCCGCTGCGATGCAGATGACGCAGGAACTCCAAGGCGTTCGGGTAAGTCTCTGCGGACTCAAGGACGCCATGCGCGCGGACGTCGAACCGCGCGCCCTGGAGCAAGGCCAGCCACTGGGACTCGTCGCGCCAGCGGACCGGGCCTTCGCCCACGAGGTCGCGCAGCTCGTGCAGGCAGGGGTCGCACGGGACGCCGAGCAACAGCCGTCCGCCCTCCGGCAAAGCCGTCCGCCAATGCCGGAGCACCGCCGCCGGATCCGAAGCCCAATGCAGGAGGCCGGTCGAAGCGAGCGCATTGGCCTGCTCGACAGGTCCGAAGGCGTCATGGACCGACCAGTTCGCCGCCGGGACGGACTGACGGCCTCGCTCGACCATCGCAGGCGACCCATCCGTGGCGTCGACGTTGACGCCTTGGGCGAGCAACGCGGCGGTCAGGAAGCCCGTGCCGGCGCCGAGCTCGGTCACGCGGGCGCCCCGGCGGAACGGGGCGAAAGCCGCGAGGGCTTCGGCGAAGCGCTTCTGCGGGGCGGCGTGCAGGTCGTAGCTGTCGGCTCGTTCGTCGAAGCGCATGGCGTCAGGAAGCGAGGAAGTCCCGCAGGTCGTGGCCGACCCCTTCGACCACCTGACATCCCACGACCGACTCAGCGACGCCTTCCGCGCGCAGCAACGCGTCCTGATCGCCGACGTAAGCCTCCCAGCCCGCGGGCAGCCCCTGCCGCGCGAAGGTGATCAAGGAGACGCCGGCGGGCTGGACGAGGATGTCCAGGCCGGCGCGCAGGTACTCCGGCTCGTAGGGCGGCGCCTCGGCGTTCGCCGGCGCCAGCCCGGCCCGCTTCCGGAAATCGGCCAAGGCCGCCGGCGCGTCGAGGTCGAGCCAGCGTCGCAACCAGCGCACATGCGTCTCCGCCGGCTTGCCGCAGGAGCCGTGCTCGGCGCAGAAAGAGGTGAAAGGCGCGAAGAGCAGGACCTTCGCGGGCAGCCGGACGCCGCGCGCGCCGGCCTCGAGCACGAGATGCGCCCCCAAGGACCAGGCGATGACGGCGTCGCAGCCGACGAGGTTCTCCGCGGCGCCCATCACGGGGGGATAGATGAGGTGCTCGGCGTCGGGCGCGTGGGCCACGGCGATGGCCTGCATCTCCTCGAGCGGGACGCCCCAGCCGCCGATCCAGCCGATCTTCATGCGGAGACGCCCTTCAAGGCGGAGACAAAGGAGGAAAGCACGGCGGGAGAGAGACCTCGGCGGAGCGAGATGCGGATACGGCCGGTGCGCGCGGGCACCGTGGGCGGCCGGATGGCGGAGACCATGAAACCGCCGGCGCGCAGCGCGGTGGCGACCTTCAGGGTGACGTCGGAATCGCCGAGGATGAGCGGGATGATCGGAGAATCCCCCGAAGGCACCGCGAAGCCGGCTTCGACGAGGCCGTCGCGCCAGGCCTGGGAGAGCGCGGGGAGCCCGGCGCGTTCCGCCGCCATCTCTTTCACGCGCCCGATCGCGGCCAACGCGGCGGCGGCGCAGGACGGCGCGAGGTAGGTGGAATAGACGAATTCGCCGGCGAAGTTGATCAGGGCGTCGCGGACTTCCGGCGCATGGGAAAGCACGTAGGCGCCCTGCGAGCCCAGGCCTTTGCCCAGCGTGCCGACCACGATGTCCGCCGCGGCGAAAGCGCCCTGCCCCTCCTGGAGCCCGGAGCCCGTCGCGCCATACCAGCCCGTGGCGTGGGCTTCGTCGAGCACCCAGCAGAAACCGAAACGCTTGCGCAAGGAAGCCAGCCGCTTCAGGTCCGGGCTGTCGCCGTCCATCGAGTAGACGCTCTCGGTCACGACGAAGATGACGCCATCCAGAGCCGGCTCCTCGTGGAGCATCAGCTCCAGGGCGTCGAGGTCGTTGTGCGCGAAGCGCCGCAGGCGGGCGCCCGAGGCCATGATGCCGTCGAGCATGCTCGCGTGGACGAGACGGTCGGCGAGGATGAGGTCGCCCTTTTTCGGCAGGCCGCCGAGGACGGCGGAGTTGGCGGCGAAGCCGGTGTTCATCACCAGCCCGTGCGCATAACCCTGCCAGGCGGAGAGGGCGTGCTCGAGCCGGCGGTGGACCTCGGTGTAGCCGGTGACAAGCGGCGACGCGGACGAAGACGCGCCCCACTCCCGGAGCGCGGCGGCCGCGGCGGCGACGACCGCGGGATCGCGCGAGAGGCCGAGGTAATCGTTGTCGGCCAGGTTGACGCGCGGGTCGTCCGCGACGCGGGCGGTCAGCTGCCGACGCAGCGTCGACCCTTCGCGCTGGGCGAGGGACTGACGCAGGCGCCGCAGCAGGGCCTCGTTCATCGCGGCAGGAAGTGGAAGCGGGCGGACTTGAGTCCGCGGCCGGACTCCCCGAGCAGCGGGATCCAGGAGGCCGCCAAGCCGGCGCGGTTGCTCGCGGCGACTTCCTTCGACGGCTTCCTGATCGCGTTGAGCCAGACGCCGACCGGGCCGTCGTAACGGCGACGCAGGTAGGCGATCGCGAGGCGGGCCTGGTTGATCGCGCCGAGACGGTCTTCGACGACGACGATGGCGACGGTCGGCTTGATGGCGGCGGCGAAATCCGCCCAGTCCTTGCCCTTGGGATCGAGCGGCACGGCCACGCCGCCGGCGCCTTCGACGACCCGGCAGGGGGCGGGCGGGACGGCGCGGTAAAGCTTCAGGAGCGTCGCGAGGTCGACTTTCTTGCGCGCCTGCTTCGCCGCGGCGAGCGGGGCGATGGGGCGCGGCAAGGAGATCAGCGTGTGCGCCTCGGCCCACGTCCCCGCGGCCTTGGGCGCGTCGGACGGGCGGCCGAAGCCGGCGCCCGATTCCACCGGCTTGATGACCTGGGTGAAGCCGTCGCGGGAGAGGCGACGCGCGAGCAGGCCGGCGACGTGGGTCTTGCCCACGCCGGTGTCGCTGCCGGTGACGAAGACGACGGCCATGTCACTTGCAGCCGCAGCCGCCGGTCCCGCAGGATTCCTCGGCCGCGTGGGCGGCGGCGAATTCCGCCACGCTGGGCCACTCGGCCGGCTTGGCGTCGCCCGGGGCGAGCTCGCCGCGATGGATGCGCCGGGCCTCGTCGGGGTGCATCGGGTGCAGGCCGAGGCGCTTCATGAGGTTCATGTCCTCCTCGATGTCGGGATTGCCCGTGGTGAGGAGCTTCTCGCCGAGGAAGATCGAGTTGGCGCCGGCGAGATAGCAGAGGGCCTGCGTCTCGTCGTTCATGCTGGCGCGTCCGGCGGAGAGGCGGACCATCGCCTTCGGCATCAGGATGCGGGCGACGGCGACGGTGCGGACGAATTCGATGGTGTCGACGAACTTGCGGCCGGCGAGCGGCGTGCCTTCGACGGCGACCAGCGCGTTGATCGGCACGGAGTCCGGCTGAGGGTCGAGCTGGGCGAGCTCGACGAGCATCTTCAGGCGGTCGTCGACGGTCTCGCCCATGCCGATGATGCCGCCGGAGCAGACCTCGAGGCCGGCCTTGCGGACGTTCGAGAGGGTCTGGAGGCGGTCGTCGTACGTGCGGGTGGTGATGATCTTGGAGTAATGCTCCCGGGAGGTGTCGAGGTTGTGGTTATACACGTCGCAACCGGCCTGCTTGAGCCGGGCGGCCTGGGCTTCGCTTACCATGCCGAGCGTGCAGCAGACTTCGAGGCCGAGCTCCTTCACGCCCGAGACGGTGTTCAGGACGCTGTCGAACTGCTTGCCGTCGTTCACGCGGCGCCAGGCGGCGCCCATGCAGAAGCGCGTCGCGCCGCCGGCCTTGGCCTTGCGCGCGTCGGCGAGGATGGCCTGGGTCTCCATGAGGGCTTCGCTTTCGAGGCCGGTCTGGTTGTGGATCGACTGCGGGCAATAGGCGCAGTCTTCGGGGCAGGCGCCGGTCTTGATCGACTTCAGCGTGCAGAGCTGCACGCCGGCCGGATCCTGGTTGGCTTGGTGGACTTGCTGAGCCTTGAAGATCAGCGTGTTGAGCGGCAGGTCGTAGAGCGCTCGGGCGTCGGTGAGGTTGGGCATATGTTTAAGAAGAGAGTATGGAGTTCAGAGTATCGAGTATCGGGGAAGGCAGGGACACGACCACATCGTGTCCTATACGGGAAGAGACGAGAGGGTCTCGTCCATCGCGAGACGGACGGCGCGGACGAGGTGCCTGGTTTCGTCGGCTTGGATGGAGATCGGCGGGACGAACAGGATCGAGTCGCCTAATGGGCGGATGACGAGCCCATGGCGGCGCGCCGCCAAGGCGACGCGGTAACCGGCGCGGGTGTCGGTCGGCCATCGGTCGGCGCCGGCCGGCTTGAACTCGACGGAGCCCGTGAGGCCGAGCTGGCGGAAGGCGCGCACGTGGGGGTGACCCGCGAAGGCGGCGGCCATCTCGCGTCCTAGGAGCGCGGCGCGCTCGGCGACCTGCCCCGAGGCCAGCAGCGGCTTCAGCTTGCGCAACGAAGCGCGGGCCACCGCGCAGGCGAGGGGGTTGCCCGAGAAGGTGTGTCCGTGGAAGAAGGTCTTCCCTTCGGAGAATCTCCCGAGGAAGGCCGCGTAGATCGACTCGGACGTGAGCGTCGCGGCGAGCGGCAGGTAGCCGGCGGCGAGGCCTTTCGCGAGGCAGAGGAAATCCGGCGTGACGCCTTCGGTCTCGGCCGCGGTCAGCGCGCCGAGGCGACCGAAGCCGGTGAACACCTCGTCGAGGATGAGATGGACTTCGTGCCGACGGCAGAGTTCCGCGACCGCCCGGACGAAACCCGCGGGCTGCTGGACCATGCCCGCCGCTCCTTGGACGCGCGGCTCGAGGATCACGCAGGCCGTGGCGGCGCCGTCGCGTTC
>JBDLWC010000036.1:0-7757 GCA_039804485.1 Verrucomicrobiota bacterium | reverse complement strand
TGACCATCGAGACCTTGAGCAGGCCGCTTTCACCCCCGCGCAAGGCCTGGATGCTCTGCTCGAAGGACTCCCACTCGGCCTGGACGCCTTGCGCCGCCTTGGCCAGCTCCCGGCCGGCTTCGGTCAGGAAGACCTTACGTCCGATGACCTCGTACAGCGGCATCCCGACGGCTTCGGATAACTCCTTCAAATGCACCGAGGCGGTCGGTTGCGTGATCTGGGCCTCCTTGGCCGCGCCGCTGATGCTGCCGGTGGAGACCATGGAACGGAAGAGCTGGAGCTGGCGGAAGGTGACATTCATAGTTAAAATGCTATTGTTAGTATTTTTAGAATAGCATTTAGTCAATCAATGAAACCGTCCAATTCAAGCGCTGTATGCAAAAACTTCTGGATCCCACCCTGCTCTTCTTCGCCTTCGGCATGTTCGCGGGCATCGTGCGCTCCAATCTCGAGATTCCCGCCCAGGCGTCCAAGATGCTCTGCCAGCTGCTGCTCATCGCGCTGGGGCTCAAGGGCGGCTTCGCCCTGGCGAAATCGGGCTTCGACCAGAACGTCCTCACGAGCCTCGGCTGCGCCATCCTCCTGGCCACGCTGGTCCCGATCATCGGCTACTTCCTGCTTCGCAAGATCCTGCCCGCGTTCGACGCGGTGGGGATGGCGGCGAGCTACGGCTCCGTCAGCGCGGTGGCCTTCATCGCCGCGACCCAGCGCCTGGAAGACGCCGGCGTGCCCTTCGGCGGCCATATGTCCGCCGCGATGGCCATCATGGAATCGCCCGCGATCATCCTCGCGGTGGTCGCCGCCGGCTTCCTCCGCAACGCCGGACCGGCGGCCGGACCGAGCACCACGCTCCGACCGGGCAAGGTGCTGCACGAATCGCTGACCGACGGCACCCAGTTGCTGCTGCTCGGCTCGATGGTCATCGGCTACGTGACCGCCGAACCCGGCCGCACGGCCCTCCAGCCCCTCTTCATCGACCTGTTCAAGTGCGTGCTCGCGCTGTTCCTCCTGGACATGGGCCTGATGGTCGCGCGCAACCTCGGCAAGCTCTCCGGCGGCCAGGCCCCGGTGCTCATCTACGCGGTCCTTTCGCCGTTCGCGCACGCCGCCCTCGCCCTCTTGGCCTGCCGGGCGCTGCACATCCCGGCGGGCGACGGCGCCCTGCTGATGACCTTGGCCGCGAGCTCTTCGTTCATCGCGGTGCCGGCGGTCCTGCGCCTCGCGGTGCCCGAGGCCAACCCGTCGCTCTACTTCGGGCTTTCCCTGACGTTGAACTTCCCGCTCAACCTGGTCTTCGGGATCCCGCTCTGGATCGAGCTGGCCCGCCGTTATCTGCCGGCCTGACCCTCGCCCAAGGCCGTCACGACGGCGTGGAAAGCCGGCTTGGGCCGGCCCTGGCGGTCGAAGAGCAAGGGGTGGTTCACCCGCTTCCACGGGAAGTCGTTGAGCCAGCTCTGGCCGTCGTGGAGGTTCCAGAAGGAGACGCGCGCGATGACGTCCTCGTATTTCCGGAACAGACGGAAGAGCCGCGCATACTGCTCGGCCTGGCGGGCGAGGACCTCGGGCGGGCAGCCGGCGGCGTACGGATCGATCTTCGCCATCTCGGCGCGATGGATCTCGCCGTCGGCCCACCAGCGCGCCCGCGGGATGACGTCGATGTCGAGCTCGCTGACGACGACCTTCATGCCGATGGCGCGGAGGGCGATCAAGGTCTGCTCCAGCTCGGCGTAGGGCACGCGGTCGATCTCATAATGCCCTTGCAGGCCGACGGCGTGGACGGGCGTCTTGCGCGCCTGGAGGCGTGACAGCAGACGCAGCATCTTCTCCCGCTTGCCGCCGAGCTCGTTGTTGTAGTCGTTGTAGATCAGCAGCGCCGAAGGGTCCGCCGCGTGGGCGTATTCGAACGCGAGCGGGATGAACTCGTCGCCGGCGGCGCGCGTCCAGCCCGACTCGCGCAGCTCGGCCTTGCCGTCGGCCAGCGCCTCGTTGACGACGTCCCAGGCGGCGACGCGTCCCTTGTACCGGCCGACCAAGGTCTCGATGTGCGTCTTCATGCGGGCCAGCAGGACCGCCTTCGAGGCCGGCGCGGCGCCGTCCTGATAGAACCAGGCCGGCGTCCGGTCGTCCTTTGCCCAGACAAGGCAATGGCCGACGACCTTGAGCCCCTTGGCGTTCGCGAAATCGACGAAGCGGTCCGCGGTCGCGAACTGCCATGCGGCCTCCGTCGGACGCACCGCCGCGGGCTTCATGCTGTTCTCGGGGGTGACATGGCTGAACTGCGCGGTCAGCAACGGCCAGTCCGCCGGACGCTCCGGAATGCGGTCGGCCAGGCCGACGCCGGAAGCCCAGGGCGAGGCCTCCCGCAAAGTCTGGGCCTGGCCGAGGACGACGGACAGACAACCTAAGGCCATGACGAAGCGAAGCATCGTCCGCATCAAAGCGTCGTCCGGGCCTAAGTAAATGACCGACGCGCCGAAGATGGCGTCCTCGCCCGGATCTTCGTCATTTTCCTGCAATTAAAACGCCCGAAGCGCAGCCGGTTTAGGGTCGTTGACATCGCTCTCGGCCGAGGTGTTTTTCCTGAGGTGCGCCCTTCCCCTCTTTCCGCGACGACCTCGCCCGCCCGCCGCCTCGTCACCGCTTCGCTTCTCCTGCTCGGCACAGTCCTCCGCCTGACCGCCGCCGCCGACCTCGCCAAGACCGAGGGCGTGACCGCCGAACCCGCGAAACAGCGCTTCGTCTTCGCCGCCGCCAAGCCCGTGGCCGTCGCCGAGGTCGTGGAACTGCGTCGTGAGCTCTCCTCGGTCGGCACGTTCGTCGTCGCCGACGGACCCGACGCGACCGATGTCCGCTTCAACGCCGGCCTCGCCGAGACCGGCGGCGCCTGCGGTTTCGCCAAGGAAGGCCGCGGCACCCTGCGCATCGCCGGCCGGCTCGAAGTCTCGGGCTTCATCACGGTGTACGAAGGCGTGCTCGACCTCGGCGCCGCGCGACCGGTGAAACCGCTGCGCATCAACCTGCTCGGCTCGGCGCGGCTGATCCCGCCCGACGACGCCCGCCCGCAGGAGCTGCACCTCAACGGCGAACGTCAGAAACCCGGCCTGTGGGGTCCGGTCGGCCTCGCGCCCAACGGCACCCCCGCCCTGCTGGGCCGCGTCCAGGTCGCCGCGCCGTCCGCACCGACCCGGCGTGAGACGTGGCAGGGCCTCAAGTACGGCATCTTCAGCCACTACGTCTGGAACGGCTACGGCATGACCGCCGGCCTGCCCAACGCCGACGGCTCGCGCGCCAAGAGCATCGACGAACTCGCGGATAACTTCAACGTGGACGACTACGTCGACCAGCTCGTCGAAGCCGGCGCGCAGTACGTCGTCTTCACCGCCTGGCATTCGGGCACCTGCCCGCTCTTCCCCAGCGCCGCGATGAAGAAATGGGCGCCCGGTCGCCGGAGCTCGCCCAAGCGCGACCTGCTCGGCGACCTGCTCGACGCCTGCCGCAAACGCGGCGTCCGGCCCTTCTTCTACTGCCACCCTTACCAGCCGGTGGCCAACCCGCATAACGATTGGATCAACGACCTCTTCGCCGAACTGATCGACCGCTACGGCGACCGCCTCGACGGGCTTTGGCTGGACGAGAACTTCCAGGACTGCACCCAGGACAAGGTCGTCGACTACCCGAGGCTCATGCGGACCATCAAGGAACGCAACCCGGAGCTCGTGCTCACCCATAACAACGGCGGCTACCAGACCTACGGCAGCGACGAAGGCGTGCAGGAAGTCCAATGGGAATACCACCTGGGCCGCGCTTCCTCGGCGTATATGATCTTCCATAACACCGCGAAGTCGCCGGAAGACATGCTCATCACCACGGTGATCCAGGCCGCGGCGAACACCTTGGGCGGCGGCATCCAGTGGAGCATCGACGCCCACGGCTACGGCGGCGCGAAACGCGGCGGCCTCGACGCCAGCGCCCGCCCCATCCTCGATCCGTTCATCAAGCTCTTCAAACCCATCGCGGAGTCGGTCCGTGACACCCGGCCGAGCACGTCGTTCCCGCCGCCCTTCCGTGGTTCCAACGTGACCCTCGGCGGCCTCTCCTGGGGCGTGGCCACGAAATCGGCGGACGAACGCCGCGAATACCTGCACGTCCTCAAGGCTCCGTCGGGCCGCACGCTGACCCTCCCGCCGCCCGCCGACGGCAAGGTCTTCGGCGAGGCCCGGCTGCTGGACGGCGGCCAGAAGCTCGCCGTGCGGCAGAGCAACCGCGGCCTCGCGCTGACCCTCCCGGACGGCGTCGACTGGCGCAAGCCCGACACGGTCATCGTGCTCGACGTCGTCGCGCCGGGCGGCGTCGGCCTGGTGAACAACACGAGCCGCGCCTTCGGCTACTTCGGGGCTTCCTGGAAATACCAGCGCGATACCGCGACCGGGGATTTCCGCGGCGACCGCCACGTCGCCACCGCCGACGGTGACGGCTTCACCTTCACCTTCGAAGGCACCGACTTCACCTGGCTCGGCGCGCCCGCGAAGGAGACCGTCCGGGTCGAGCTCGCCTTGGACGGCGTCAAACTCGGCGCGATGGACCTCGCTCCCGACCGCGCGAACCCGCGGAGCCTCTTCGCGAAGCAGGGCCTCGCCCGCGGCCGGCACACCCTCGCGGTGACCAAGCGCGGCGGCGACGCGCTGACCTTGGACGCGTTCCGGGTCAGCGACCTGATCAATGACGCCGACCCCGAGATGGTCTTCGCGACCACGACCCGGCACGGAGCCAATTCCGCCCGCCTCGAAGGCCCCTGGGAACCGCGCGGCGGCAGCTGGATCAACGGCCAGCGCTTCACCTTTTCGTTCCACGGCACGGAGATCGAGATCCTGGGCGGCTCCGCCCATGGCAGCGGCGACGTCGTCATCGCCGTGGACGAGGGCAAACCCGTCACGAGCCGCTGCCACGGCGGACAGGCCACCCGCACGCTCGCGCGTTTCACGGGCCTGCCCAACGCCCGGCACAAGGTCGTCGGCTATTACACCAACCCCCACCCCGCCGGCTTCATCTCGGCCCTCGACGGCTTCGTCGTCACGCGCCCGGACTACTGGAGCCAGGAGAAACGACGCGGCCTCGGCGAACTCGGCGACGACGCCCATGTGAGCACGCTGCGTGACGCCACCGGCCGGCTGAAGTTCCAAGGCTCGGGCGTCGAAGTCTACGCCACGCGCGACCCAGCCTCGCGCACGGCCCATTACAACCTCGACGGCAAAGGGTCGTCGATGTGGATCGGCCTGAACCATTACGCGCCCGTCATCATCCCGGGCACGCCGGTCTTCCGGCAGCTCAACCTGCCCCCGGGCAAGCATACGGTGAGCTTCACCCATGGCGCCAACACTTCGGGGGTGAATTTCTCGTCGGCCCACCTGGTCATCGACGCCGTGCGCGTGCACAAGGGCGAGTCCTCTTCAGGCAGCCCGCTCTTCTGGGGCGCGGACGGACGCGGGGGCAGCGGCGTCTGGGACCTCGATACGTCGGCGAACTGGCATGATGGCGCGGCCGTCGCCAAGTGGCAGGACCTCGGCGCCGACGACCATCTCGCGATGTTCTCCGGCCGTGGGGGCGAGATCACCCTCGCCGACCCGATGCGCGTCAATCGTTTGGTCTTCCAAAGCGGAGGCTACACCCTGCGCGGCAAGACCTTGGAGCTCACCGGGGTCAAACCGGCCATCCAGCTGAACAGCCTGGGCCGGGTCATCTTCGCTCTGCCCGTCCAGCTTGCCGACGGCAAGGCCCTCCCCCCGGGAACCTACACCGCCTCCTCCCGGCCCGACCTGATCGCCGGCCCAGGCACCCTGACCGTCGAAAACCCCCGCTAAAGCAGGGAATTGTCCACAGATAGAGGGGGCTGCCGGGTGCGTCGCCTGTCCGCTCGACGATGGCCTTACCCCGGAAAACTCCGGTGCCAACGCGTCGCTGAGCGGCTATGCCACCGCGCCCTGGCGGCCCCCCTTTCATGCCCGTCAGAGGACGGCGTGGGTACGTGAAAAACAGGAAGCCTTTTTGGGTATCACCCGGGGATGATTAACAACTTTTTTACATACCTTAATCGCGACGACCGCGAGGCCTCCGTTGCGTTAAAAATCATTTAAATAGGTTTGTTCGGCGGAAGGCTTGGTCCAATTTAGAAGCCTATCCCGATCGCCTGCCCCGGCGATCGCCTCACGCGCACCCCCGCACCCCTTAGATGACTATCGCTTTCTCCCGTCGTACCCTGTCCCGAGCCTCGCTCATGGTGGCCGCCGCCTTGCTCGGCGCCACCGGTTCCGCCCGGGCGGAGAATCTCAACTTCTCCGGCAGCGGCACCGTGCGGATCCTCGCCTCGGACTGGGCGGATTATCAGGGCGGCAACCAGACCTTCAATTCTGCCAACGACGGAGGCCGTCTTTACTGGCGCGGCGGCGCCGGCGACGGACAGTTCATGCACTTCGATCTGGCGCGACTGCAGGGCATCACCCTGACCTCAGGCGCTTCGATCACGCTTCAGAACACCAATGCGACTTGGGGCGGAGGCGTCGACGGATCTTTCATCGCGACAGCCAACAGCGCATGGACGGCCGCCGGCAGCGCGAGCGTCCCGGGGGCCACCGCGATCGGCGATGCCACCAACGCCTCGGGCAACTATGGCTCGAATACCTCGATCACCTGGGGCGTGGGCGCGACGGCCTTGCAAGACCTGGTGACGAACGCGGCGACGTTCAATGGTTTCGCCATCATCGGCGGCCCCGGCTCGCAGATGCATTTCAACGGACCGATGAACCCGTACCTCACCGTCACCACCTCTGCCTCGATGGCGGACGTGGTGACGGTGACGGGCGGCGGCGTCTGGTCCAACTACTCTTTCGCCGACGGCGTCCTCACGATCACCGGCGCCGTCGCCGGAGGGCAGTCAGGCGCAGGCAACGTCACCATCAACGCCCTCGGGACGGTGCTCGTGGACGGCAACAACGGAGACAATTACTACTGGGCGGTCGATTCGACCCGCATCAACACCGGCGGCGTCCTCGTGCTCCAAGGCCACTCGCACCTGCACAACCTGACTCTCGCCGGCGGGGAAATCGCCGGGATCCGGCCCAACGGCAACTACGGCGGCTGGACCTTCGATGACGCCACCACGGTCACCGGGGGAGCCGTCTCGACCATCAGCGCCCAGCAGGTGAACCTGGACAACGGCAACTTCACCATCGAAGCCGGGTCCACGCTCAAATTCACGGGCAGCGTCCGTTCAGGCAGCCTGACCCCGATCATCGCGGCCGGCGGCCGGTTCATCAACGCCGCCGCACCGGGCACCTCTCTGCGGCTTAGCGGTCTCGTGCTCAACGGCGGCGAACTCGCCGCCACCAACACCGCCTCCGGGACCTACGGCCATTACCATCTGGTCAGTGACATCTCCGTCGGCGGCTCCGTGATGTCGACCATCTCGTCCGACGTGCGCGTCGGGGATAATGCGACCCGCACGTTCGATGTCGCCGACGTCGACGGCGGCAGCGGCACGGACCTGCTGCTCTCCGGCCGGATCGGCCACTATAACGGCGTTTCCAGCGGCTCCTTCGCCAAATCCGGCGCGGGCACGATGCGCATCACCGGCGCGACCGAGGTGGCCAGCGGAACCGTCAACGCGGGACGTCTGATCCTGGAAGACAACGCCGTCGAAGGCTGGTGGGGCAGCGGCCTCGTGACGAACGCCATCGTCGAATTCGCCCTGACCGGCGCGAAGA
>JBDLWC010000035.1:0-4368 GCA_039804485.1 Verrucomicrobiota bacterium | reverse complement strand
CAGCTAAAACCGCTAAAACCGCCCTCTAGATTCGCTTTTTCCCAAACCTTCTCGGCGACGACGCCCCGCAGGTGACGTCGCTCAGTCCCGACGCCGACGGCCGAGCGAATTCTTGACCGGGATGACGCGCACCGGTTCGCGCGTCTTGATCCACAGATCGCTCTCGCGGAAAAGCTTGGAGGGGATGCTTTGGACGGCGTCACCGAAGGATTCGACGGGCACGCGCTTGCCCTTGGGCGAGTCGTTGAAGGCCTTGGAAACCTCCTGGATCTTGTCGGCCACTTCACGCGGATCGTCGTCTTCCAGCAACTGGACGACCCAACCGGTCAGGTCTTTGGGCAGGCCTTCCTCGGGCTCGCTGACGAGGACCAGCATCTGCTTCTTGGCCGGCTTCTCGCGCTCGACAGCCTCTTCGGCGATCGCATCGCGGATCTGGTTGAGGATCTCCGCGGCGACGCGGAGGTCGACGCCGCTTTCCTTGAGGATTTTCTGCACGATATCGATGTCTACCTTGGCCATAGGCCATCAAGAGACGACAAGCGGCCCGACGAGGGAAGCCGGAGTTATTCCCAGCACAGCCAGGAGACCACCCCTCGAAGGGAAGACGCAGACCCGAGATGATGGGTCGGGGGGCATATTATCGGGTGCCGGGTGACGGCCACGGAGACCAGCATTTCAGAATCCGGCCGTTCGGGAGCCAGCCGCGGGAACCCGAAGCCGATGGCCGATAGCTGAAAGGCCGACTCCTGAGGGGCCGATGCCCTGGTGGCTGCCACCTGTCACCTGAAGTTATCAAGAAGCGCCCACATCCTTCCCGGTCTCCGGTCTGCCTTTGAGTTTAAAGCCCCCGCCACCTGCCCCCGAAATTTGCCTCCCCCTTTTGCACCTTTGCACAGGCCGCCGGCCGATTTGCACTTTTGCACTCAGGACAGTACGTGGTGCTGTCCCTGCCCCTGCCCTCTCGCTTGCTTCCCCCTCCCCTTTCCCTCTTAACCGCCTCGTGGCCGAACACACCAAAGTCATGGGCAAGGAATGGGCGGACGCCCGGCGCGCGGCCAACGTGGCCCGCCTGGCCGCCACCTTGGCGGAGTCGCTGGCCGGCCGGACGACCATCACCTTCGAACTCGGCTGCGGGCACGGGCATTGGCTGGCCGCCTACGCCGCGGCCCATCCGGCGGAATTCTGCGTCGGCATCGACCTGATCACGCACCGCGTGGAGCGCTCGGTGCGCAAGCAGACGCTCGGCAAGCTCGACAACGTGCTCTTCCTGAAAGCCGAGGCGACCGAGTTCCTCGAGGCTCTCCCGCCGGCGGTCGTGCTGGGCAAGATCTTCATCCTCTACCCCGATCCCTGGCCGAAGAAGAAACACCATAAGAACCGCTTCATCAACGCCGAGAGCCTCGACCTGCTCGCCGCCCGCTCCACGGCGGGGACGCGCCTGCATTTCCGGACCGACAACGCCGACTACTTCCAGTGGACCTGCGAGCACCTCGCCGCCCACGCGCGCTGGGAGCCGCGCCCGCAGGAGTCCTGGCCGTTCGAGCAGAAGACGTTCTTCGAGGAACGCATGAAGGACCGGCGGGACGTGTTCGCCGACCGGCGGCCCTGAGAGCCGCTCATTCGCGGCGAGGCAAGTGCCTCATGCGTAGCGACGTGCGCAGTGGCATCGTTTCCCTTGCAAGGACCTGACGCGGACTTACTCATAAAGCCCGTGAAGCCCTTCCGCCATACCCGCATCACCTTCACCATCGGGCCGGCCACTGAATCGGAGGCGCAGCTCGAGGCCATCATCAAGGCCGGCGCGAATGTCGTGCGCCTGAACATGGCCCACGCCGACCACGCGTGGGTCCGCCAGATCGTCGCGCGCGTCCGCGCGGTGAGCCGCCGGCTGCATCGCGAGCTCGGCGTGATGATGGACATCAAAGGTCCGGAAATCCGCACCGGCGCCCGCCAGGAATCCGTACAGCTCGCCGTCGGGCAGAAGGTCGACGTGACCGGCTCCGACGCGGCCAAGGCCGAAGGCGACATCCTGGTCATCCCGACCAACTACCCGAAGATGATCACCGCCGTCCCCGTGGGCGGCGTGGTCCTCGTCGACAACGGCCTGATCCAGCTGCGCGTCCTCGAGCAGCGGGCCGACCGCCTGCGCTGCGAAGTCGAACAGCCCGGCCCGCTCGGAAGCCGCCGCCACATCAACCTTCCCGGCGTCAAGGTCGACCTGCCCGCCCTGACCGACAAGGACCGGGCCGACGTCGCCGTCGGCTGCGAAGTCGGGGTCGACTTCTACGCCTTGTCCTTCGTGCGCGAAGCGGCCGACGTGCACGCGCTGCGCGCCCTGCTGGCGCAGCACGGCTCCAAGGCCCACATCATCTCGAAGATCGAGGACCAGTCCGCCATCGAGCACCTCGGTTCCATCCTCGAGGCGACCGACGCGCTCATGGTCGCCCGCGGCGACCTCGGCATCGAGATCCCTTACGAGACCCTGCCGCTCGTCCAGCGTCGCGCCGTGGCCATGGCCATCGCCCGCCGCAAGCCGGTCATCGTCGCCACGCACATGCTGGAGTCCATGATCCACGCCCCGGTGCCGACCCGCGCCGAGGTGACCGACGTCTCGAACGCCGTCCTGGAAATGGCCGATTCGGTCATGCTCTCCGGCGAGACCACCACCGGCAAGCACCCCGTCCGCTGCGTCGAGGTGATGTGCCGCATCGCCACGACGACCGAACGCGAGCTGCCGCGCAAGCTTTCGGACGAATACCTCAACGAGACGCCCAAGGTGAAGCTGCTCCGCGCGGCCGCCGGCCTCGCCCAGGACCTCGGCAACACGGGCATCATCGCCTTCACCCGCAACGGCGACGTGCCGCGGACGCTGTCGTCGCTCCGCGCCGTCGGCTGCCCGATCTACGCCTTCATGGAGGAAGAGCACGTCCACCGGAAGATGAGCCTGCTCTGGGGCGTCGAATCCTTCCAGACGAAGTTCTCCCCCAAGGCCGAAGACAACATCACGCTGGCCCTGCTGCGCCTCCGGGACGAGGGCCTCTGCGAGCCCGGCCAGGTCCTCGTCATCGTGACGAACGTCATCCTCGGCCCCACCGTCATCGACTCGGTCCAGCTCCGCGCCGTGCCGGCATTCGACGCCAAGCCGGCCTGAGCGCGGGCCGGCGAGGCGCCGGCTCCTAAGCGGTTGCCCTCCGCGGCCGAATCGCCGAACCTGCGCGCACATGGATTCGGCCCCGCTCAGCATCTCCGACCTCGCAGACGTCCTGAAAGGACACCTGAACGGGATGGGGACGCTCGCGGTCACCGGCGAGATCTCGGGCTACAAGACCTACCCGTCGGGACACCATTATTTCGCGCTCAAGGACAGCGAGGCGAAGGTGGACTGCGTCCTGTATTCCTTCCAGGCCCGCTGGCTGAAGACGCCCCTGCGCGACGGCATGAAGGTCATCGCCAAGGCCAAGGCCGACTTCTACGGCAAGACCGGCAAGTTCTCGCTCATCATCGACAGCGTCAAGCCGGCCGGCGAAGGCGACCTCTTCCAGAAATTCAAGGAACTGCAGGCGAAGCTGAAGGCCGAAGGGCTCTTCGAGGAAGACGTGAAGCGTCCGTTGCCGGAATTCCCCAAGGTCGTCGCGTTCGTGACCTCGGAGATCGGGGCCGTCTGGCATGACTTCATCGAAGTGCTGAAGACCCGCGGCTGGGGCGGCACGGCGTGGCTCGTGCCCGCCCGCGTGCAGGGCGAAGCCTGCCCGGGCTCGGTGATCGCCGGCCTGCGCCAGGCCAATGAGATCCCCGGCATCGACCTGATCGTCGTCGGCCGCGGCGGAGGCTCGATGGAAGACCTCTGGGGCTTCAACGACGAGGCCTTGGTGCGGGCCGTGCGGGCCAGCCCGACGCCGGTGATCTCCGCCGTCGGCCACCAGACCGACTTCACGCTCTGCGATTTCGCCGCCGATAAGCGCGCCGAGACGCCCACCGCCGCGGCCGAGCTCATCGCCTCGGGCCAGACGCTCCTCCGCCAGCGCCTGCGCCTGCTCGCCTCGGAACTGGCCCAGCATTCGCCCAAGGCGCGGCTGCAGTCGCTCTATCAGGACCTCGACCTGCTCAACGGGCGCCTCGACGGCGTCGCGCAGGAGATCCTCGCCGGCCATCGTCATCGGCTTTCGGAACTGGGCGGCGAGCTCCATCGCCTCTCGCCCAAGGCCCGGCTGGGCGTGACCCGCGAGAAGCTGAGCCAGCTCGGCAAACGCCTGCGGTCGGCCGGCTTCGAATCCATCCTCTCGCGCGGCTACGCGATCGTGCGAGACGCCGACGGCGCGGTCATCACGACGCGCGGCCAGGTGACGGCCGGCCGCAAGCTCCGCCTGA
>JBDLWC010000034.1:0-2865 GCA_039804485.1 Verrucomicrobiota bacterium | reverse complement strand
TGCCTGGTGATCGATAACAGTTCCGCCTTCCGCATGATGGCGGACGTCCCCCTGGTCGTCCCCGAGATCAACGCGCACCACCTGGCGAACCATAAGGGCATCATCGCCAACCCGAACTGCTCGACGGCCATCGCCTTGATGGGGCTCTACCCTCTGCATCAGGCGTTCGGCCTGAAGCGCTTCTTCGCCTCGACCTATCAGGCCGTCTCGGGCACCGGAGCCGAAGCCATGCGCGAACTCGACGCCCAAGCCCGTGCCTGGGCCAAAGGCGAGACGCTGGCCCCGAAGGTCTACCCGCACACCATCAACTTCAACCTCATCCCCCAGGTCGATTCGTTCCTGGAGGACGGCTACACCAAGGAAGAGATGAAGATGCTGAACGAAGGAAGGAAGATCATGGACCTGCCCGGCCTCAAGGTCAGCACCACCTGCGTGCGCGTCCCCGTCTTCCGCGCCCACTCGATCGCGATCAGCGCCGACTTCGAACGCCCTGTCGACCTGGACGTCGCCCGCCGCGCCATCAGCGCCTTCCCGGGCGCCGAGCTCTGCGACGACCCTGCCAAGAAGAAGTATCCGATGCCCCTGGACTATGCGGGCAAGGAGAAGTGCGGCGTCGGCCGCCTGCGCAAAGACACGCTTTTCGACAACGGCATCTCCCTCTGGGTCTCGGGCGACCAGCTCTGGAAGGGCGCCGCGCTCAACGCGGTGCAGATCGCCGAGGCGCTGCACGCCCAAGGCCGCCTGGCTCGCAAGTAAGCGCCCATGGCCCGCAGCAACGACCGCGCCCCGCGTCACGCCGACCTGCACAAGCCGGTCCGGCTTTATGACGAGGCGGATATCCCGGCCCTGCTGAAGAACCACAAGGACCCTCTGGTGCTCGTCCTCGACGGCGTCCAGGATCCGCACAACCTCGGCGCCTGCCTGCGCAACGCCGAGTGCGCCGGCTGCGCCTTCGTCGTCATCACCCGGAAGAACTCCGCGCCGGTGACGGACACCGTCCGCAAGGTGGCCGTGGGCGCCGCCGAGACGATGCCCATCGTCCAGGCCAACAACCTGCGCAACGCCCTCGTGAAGCTGAAGGACGCCGGCGTATGGCTCGCCGGGACCTCCGACCACAAGGCCAGCCAGTCGCTTTACGACGCCAAGCTCACGGGAGCGCTGGCCATCGTGCTGGGAGCCGAAGGCGACGGCATCCGCCACCTGACGGCCGAGACCTGCGACTTCCTCCTGCGGATCCCGATGCTGGGCCAGGTCCCCTGCCTCAACGTCTCGGTTTCCGCCGGGGTCTGTCTCTTCGAGGCGGTCCGCCAGCGCGGCCATCGCTGAGGCTCAATTTTTCTTTACCCTTCGGCGGGAGCCTGTCGTAATCGCGACGTTCGGCAGGCCAGATAGCTCAATGGTAGAGCAGTTGACTTTTAATCAATTGGTTCCGGGTTCGAGTCCCGGTCTGGCCACTCCGAACGCCCTTCCCGCCCGCCCCAAGGTCCCCTTGGTGTTTTCTGTGCGTTTGCTCTTGAAATCCTCGCCGCGACTTGCACTCATTCCCATCCCGCTGTCCGGCTGGATAGCTCAATGGTAGAGCAGTTGACTCTTAATCAATTGGTTCGGGGTTCAAGTCCCCGTCCAGCCACCAGCGGGATACGAGTCTCGGGAGTCACTTCCGAAGGCTCCTTTGGCTTCGGCGGTAACGCTCGGCCATGTAGGCCGCATGGCAAGGCCGGCAATAACTATGGTAACTGCCGGAAGCCTTGAGCCAATGGAACATCTGCAAGGGCAGATCCTGGCCGCACTGGGCGCAGCAACGCGTCGTCAGCGCGCGACGCGCCCCGCGGTTCGCTCCGCGCCGGCGGACGGCCGCCGTCAGACACGGCCGGCAGAACGGATGGACGGCCAGGACTCCGGTCAGGCGATGAAACTGGTCCAGCGGGCGCGTCCGCTGACAGCATCGGCATTTCTTCTTGGAGGGCGCATTCATGACGCCCAAGCAAGGAACGACCCCAGGCCACCGGCAACGCCGTCGGCCTAGGGTCCATCACTAGGGATAACTCCTTACTCGACCGTGACGGACTTCGCCAGATTCCGAGGCTGATCGATCGGGCAGCCCCGCAGGCGGGCGACATGATAGGCGAGCAACTGCAACGCGACGGCGGCCGGGATGGTGGCGATCAGCGGATCGCAGTCAGGAATGCGGATGACGGCGTCGGCCACGGCGACTTCGGGTCCGCCCTCGGTCACGACGGCGATCACGTGGGCTCCGCGGGCCTTGCACTCCTCGGCGTTACCGAGGGTCTTGTCCAGGACGGGCGACCGATTGGCGAGCACGACGACGGGGAAGCCGGGCGTAAGCAAGGCGATGGGACCATGCTTGAGCTCCGCGGCGTGATACCCCTCGGCGTGGACGTACGAGATCTCCTTGAGCTTGAGGGCGCCTTCCAAGGCCACGGGGTGCATCGGCCCGCGCCCGAGGAAGAACGCATGCTCATGCCGGCACATGCCGGCGGCGACTTCGGCGATGGCCGCGTCCTGGGCCAGGACGGCTTCGATGAGACCGGGCAGCCGGGCGATCTCGGCGGCCAACGCCATGCCGCGCTCCTGCGAAAGCCGCCGACCGCGCCCGAGCTTGAGAGCCATCAGCAGCAGCACGGCCACCTGCCCGGTGAAGGCCTTGGTCGAGGCTACGGAGATCTCCGGACCGGCATGGAGATAGACGCCGCGACCGGTCTCGCGCGCGATGGCGGAGCCGACCACGTTCACGAGCCCCATGACCATAGCGCCCTTCTCCTTGGCCTCCCGGACGGCCGCCAAGGTGTCGGCCGTCTCGCCCGACTGGGAGATGGCGACGACGAGGTCGTGTCCGCCGACCAA
>JBDLWC010000033.1:0-5155 GCA_039804485.1 Verrucomicrobiota bacterium | reverse complement strand
GCGCGTCCGCCGACCCGAACCTCAAGGTGCTGGTCCTCAAATTCCGCGAGGCGCTCCACCTCGACGCCAACGGCGTCCTGCTCCTCCGCGACCTCGCCGACACGCTGAAGTCCGACGGACGCCACCTGATCCTCTGCGAGGCCAAGGCCGATACGCTCCGCATCATCGTCAACGCCGGCCTCGACGAGGCGGTCGGCAAGGACAACGTGGTCCCCTTCGACGAAGCCAGGCCCAACCACGCGCTCGCCCAGGCGGTGCGGCGCGCCCGGGAACTGGCCGGCGGGGGCGAGGCGGTCCTGCGGATCGTGACCGCTCCGCACCCGGAGCTGCCTAAGCCCGCTTCGGCCTCCGGCGAGGATTGGCAGATTTGAACAGACGGGGCGTTTTTAGGACATTCCGAGCGAAGCCGCGGGGTTTTCCGTCGGATGCGGACTTCTGGCTTGAAGCCTGTCCACGTGTCCCCCCTTTTGGGGAGGTCTTTCACGCCCTGATCGACCCCCTTTCCGCACCATGAGCCACTACAGCGAAATCCAAAAGCACCTCGGCGCCGAAGCCGAAAACCTCCTCGGGTTCAACAACCCGAAGATCAAGAAGGAGCAGATCCACGCGCCCCGCGCGGATTGGGTGGAGCACGCCTTCGCCGCCTCGGACCGCAATAACCGCGTCCTGGCCAACCTGCAGCGCCTCTACGGCTCCGGCCGCCTCGCCAACACGGGCTACGTCTCGATCCTCCCGGTCGACCAGGGCATCGAACACTCCGCCGGCGCCTCCTTCGCCAAGAACCCGATCTACTTCGACGGCGAGAACATCGTGAAGCTCGCCATCGAAGGCGGTTGCAACGCGGTCTGCTCGACCTTCGGCGTGCTCAGCAGCGTCTCCCGCCGCTACGCGCACAAGATCCCGTTCATGGTGAAGATCAACCACAACCAGCTGCTCACCTACCCGAACGTCGGCGACCAGGTGATGTACGGCACCCTGAAGCAGGCCGCCGACATGGGCTGCGCCGCCGTCGGCGCGACGATCTACTTCGGCTCCCCTGAGACCAACCGCCAGATCATCGAGGTCTCGCAAGCCTTCCAGCAGGCCCACGAACTCGGCATGGCGACCGTCCTCTGGTGCTACACCCGCAACAACGCCTTCAAGAAGGACAAGGATTACCACGTGTCCGCGGACCTCACCGGCCAGGCCAACCACCTCGGCGTGACCATCTGCGCCGACATCATCAAGCAGAAGCTGCCGGAGAACAACGGCGGCTACCTCGCGATCCAGCAGACCGAGTCCTCGTACGGCAAGATCGACAAGCGCATGTACTCCGACCTCGCGTCCGACCACCCGATCGACCTCACCCGCTACCAGGTCGCCAATTGCTACATGGGCCGCATCGGCCTGATCAATTCCGGCGGCCCCTCGGGCAACAACGACTTCGCCGAAGCCGTGAAGACCGCGGTGATCAACAAGCGCGCCGGCGGCCAGGGCCTCATCTCGGGTCGCAAGGCCTTCCAGCGCCCGATCGAGGAAGGCGCGAAGCTCCTGCACACCATCCAGGACGTCTACCTCACCAAGGAAGTCACGATCGCCTAAGGCGAAACGTCCCCTCCCGAACGAAACCCCGGCGCCCCCGGGGTTTTTTGTGGGCGCAAGCCAGGGGATCGGAATTGCGCGGTTGAGTCACCCCCGTCCGCGGGCATGATGACGCCATGTCCTTACCCCGAGGTTTCCGCGAATGGCTCCAAAGAGAATCCGCCCTCTGGCATGATCAAGGGTTGCTGCAACCCGACCAGCGCGAGCGCATCCTGGCCCTCTACCCTGAGGCGCCGACCGACACCGGCGCCCTCGCGTTCGCGCTCCGCACGCTCGGCGTGCTGCTCTTCGGCGCGGCGATCCTGCTGGTCGTCAGCCACAACTGGGCGGACTTCTCCCGGCCCGGCCAGCTGACCACCGTCTTCGCGGCCTTGGTCCTGTTCCAAGGCGCCGGGCTCTGGTGTTTCGTGACCGCGCGGGAGCGCGGGGCCGTCATCGCCCATCTGCTGGGATGCCTGATGTACGGCGCGGGGATCGCGCTGATCGGGCAGATCTACCACCTCGACTCCCATGCGCCGGACGCGCTGCTGGCCTGGTGCGTGTTCACGATCCCCTTCGCGCTGCTGCTCGACGCGACGGTGCTTCACCTGCTGGTCGTGGCGCTGGCCGGCAGCTGGCTGCTGATGGAAGCCGACGGCGCCGGCCGCTGGCGGACGGAAAACCTCCTGTTCCATCGCGAGCGGCTCATCTTCGCCGCCTTGCTGGCGCCGACGGCCGTCGCGGCCTATCGCCGGCCCCGCCCGGCCTTGGCCGGCGCCCTCGCCTGGTCCTTCGTCTTCCTCTGGTGCCTGTTCCTCGGGCACACGCCCGTCCACGTCTTCGCGCTGCCGCTGGTGTTCGCGGCGCTGCATCCGACCGGCGACGCGCGCGCCCATGGCTTCAGGTTCATCGGCGCCGCCGGCGTGGCCTTCATCAGCCTGAGCCTGGGCGGACTCGATGATTTCCATTCGTTCCGGCACTCGTTCCTGCGACAGGACCTGCTCTTCACGATCGCGACGATCGGCCTGGGCGGATGGGCCGTCTGGCGGGCCCGCGCCCGCCAGGACAGCCATGCCGGCTGGCTCGGCCTGGTCGCGGTGCTGACACTCGTGACGGGGCTCCTCGGCTCCCTGGCCAAGTCCAACGCGGCCGTCCAGGTGATCGTCACCGCGACGGCCAATATCACGACGCTCCTGCTCGCGGTCACGCTGATCCGGCAAGGTCTGGCGGAGAACCTCCTGCGACCCTACGTCTACGGCGCCCTCGTGTTCCTCGCCTGGCTCTTCGTCCGCTACGTGGACATCGCCAAGGACATGGGCTACCTGGGCATGGCCGGCATCTTCCTGCTCATCGGCGGCCTGCTCTTCGCCTTGGCCAAGGTCTGGCGGCAGCCGCGCGAACCGGCCGTCTTCGAGACGATGCCGGACTTCCGGCCCGCGCTGCTGGAGAACGTCCTGACATGGTGCGCGCCTCGTCGCCGCGGCCTGCTCTGCGGCGCCCTGGCCCTGCAGTGCGGCGTGCTCGGGTGGATGGTCTACGCCCATAGCCGGCCCGTCGCCGTCGGCGAACGTCACCTGGTGCTCTGCAGCCCCGTCGACCCGCGCGACCTGCTGCGCGGGGATTACGTGATCCTGCGGCATGAGTTCCAGACCCTGCGCGAGCCCCAGCTGCGCTCCCTGATGAAAGAGTGGCAGGAGGACCACCCGGAGGAAGCGGCGGCCGAGATGAAACTGGGCGGCGACGTCAAAGCGGAGTTCATCGCGCGCCGATTCTACGACCGGACGATTCCGAACGACACCCGGATCTATGTCCCGCTCCGCAAAGGACCGGACGGCATCACGACCTTCGGAAATCCGACCCTGCGCGAACCGCAAGCCGGACCCTTCCTCCTCGCCCGCAAGGGATCCGGGCGCTGGGGACAAGGCGACCTGCGCGCCGGACTCGAGTCTTTCTACGTCCCAGAAGGCACCGGGGCCAAATGGGAGAAGCTCCGCAACCAAGGCAACCTGCTGGCCGAGATCGGAGTGCTCCCGGACGGACGCGCCGGACTCGTCGCGCTGAAAGAAGCCCCGCAAGCCAAGATGACGGAAGTGGCCCACCGGCCGTTGGAACGATTCTTCTACCAGGCGAAGGATGCCAGACTCCTCCGGGGCGAAGTCTTCGCCGACAAAGCCTCCTTCGACCGGGCCTACCACCCGGCTCCCTTGAACGGCCGCAACGCCGTGACGCCGGACTTCGCCCGGGAATGCGTCGTCTCGGTGGTGGATCAGGAAACCGACCTCGCCACCGAAATCTCGGTCGTCTCGGTGATGCGGATCGCCGACGTGCTGTTCGTGACGGTGAAAGTCACCCGAGGAGAAAAGCAGACCTACCGGATGCGCCCGCAGACCGCCATCATCGTGCCCAAAGACGGCCTCAGGGTCGTCGATATCCGCACGACCGACCGCAGCCTGCACCGCGAAGCGCTGGACCGCTGACCTGCCTGCCGGCAAGGGGCGTAAGCCCGCCCTGCCGGCCGCCAGGCAGTCAGCCTACTTAGGTGAGACCAGGTCAGCCTGGGTCAGCGGCGGTTTGCCGACCTCGCCGCGCAGCGCCTTGACCTGCGCAGGCGTGACGGCCGGAGCGGAGTTGCCGAAGCTGTTGCGGACGTAGGTCAGGACGGCGGCGATCTGCTCGTCGGTCTGATGGGGCAGCGCCATCATCGGAGCGGGCGGCGCGTACTGCTTGCCGGAGACGGTGATGGGGCCCTGCAGCCCGCGCAGCTGGATCCGGATGAGGTTCTCGACCGGGCCGTTGACCCAGTCGGAACGGGCGAGCGGCGGCGCGATGACGGTGCCTTCTCCGTTGGCTCCGTGACAGGCCACGCAGGTCATGAAGGCCTGCTTGCCGGCGGCCATGACGGCCGGGTCGACGTTCGCCACGACCGCGGCGGCCGCGGGCTTGATGGTCGAGATATCCAACGGCTTCGGGTCGGCGGGCTTGGCCTTCTTGGGCTCCTTGTCGAGCGTCGCGAGCCAGGCGACCAGGTCGCGCACCTCGTTGAGAGACAGCACGGCTTCCAACGCGGGCATCCCGGAGACCGGCGCGCTCATGGCCTTGATATCCTTGCGGGCGACGCGCCAGCGGTTGCCGGCGACGTCGACGTCGACATGCCCCGGGGACTCCTTGATCAAGGTGCCGACCAAGGCCCCGCCGTTGGCGAGCTCCAGATTGACGGTGCCATAACCGGAGACGACGACGGCGCCGGCATTGACGACGGACTCGAGGAGGTATCGTCGGTCGCCCCGCTTGGCGATGCCCGCGAGGTTCGGACCGGCTTCGCCGCCGGCGGCATGCGCGTCATCCGAAGCGCGGTGACAGCGCAGGCACTGGCCGGCCGGCAAGGCGGTGAAAAGCGCGAAGCCGTTCTTGGCGTCGCCGCCTTCGAGCGCGGGCATCCACCGTGCGAGCTTGTCCTCCCCGCCGGCGATCGCTTGCCGCGTGACGGCGAGGGCTTCCTTGACGGCGGACTCGGGACGCTGCGCGGCGGCTTCTAGGAGCTCGATGGCGGCCGGGGAGACCCCCTTGGCCTGCGCCAGCGATTTCAGGCTTTCGG
>JBDLWC010000032.1:0-5930 GCA_039804485.1 Verrucomicrobiota bacterium | reverse complement strand
TAGACGCCCAGCGCCAGGCGGGCATGACCGTCCTGAAGCAGGGACGCGACGGCTCCTCGAACACCGCGTCGGTCGACGGCTTCACCGTCGCCAACCTCCGGGTGGGCCGCAAGGTGCCGTTGCTGGGCGAGCGCGGCGAGGCTTTCGTCGCCATCGAAAACCTGTTCGACGAAGATTACTCCTTCCGGGCTGGTTATCCGATGCCGGGGCGTTCTTATCAGTTCGGCCTTCGCGCCAGCTTCTGAGATCTCCGGCCATGTCCTGCTTTTCCTCCGCCCGTCTCCTGCTCGTCGCGCTCGCCTTGTCGGCCTGCGCGTCCGTCAAGGACGGGTCGGCGGAGCAGGGCGTCCGGGCCTTCCTGGCCGGTGTCTTCGATCGCCCGGGGTCCCGCCTGGCTGTCCCGTCCGTCGCCTTCGCCGGCGACTACGCGGTGGCCGGCTGGCTCCAGGACGGTCGCGGAGGCCGTACGCTGCTGAAGCGCTCGGCCGATGGTTGGGAGTTCGTGGTCTGCGGCGGCGAAGAGCTGCGCACGCCGGCCGGACTCCGCGAGGCCGGTCTGCCGGTCGCTTTGATCGAACCGATGGCGCGGGCCGTCCAGGCTTCCGAGGCTTCGCTGCCGGCGCACCAGCGTGCGACGCTCGGCGACTTCAAGGGGCTGATGAAGATGGGCGGCGCGGGGCACGCCCCTCCGAAGAGATAGACCCTCGATGCCCATGTCACGAAGCCCCGTTCAGCGGGGCTTCTTTTTTGCCCGTGAGGCAACCGGGCACGAAAAAGGGCCGACTTGCGTCGGCCCTTTTGTTTTCCGGTTGCCCGGCGACCCTTACTTGGTCGTGTACTCGGCCTGGGCGCCGCGGATGTTCTTCTTCTGGACCCAGGGCATGAGGGAGCGGAGACGCTGGCCGGTCTTTTCGATCGGGTGGTTCTCGCCCTTCTTGAGGAGCTTGTTGTAGTTCTTGAGGCCGCCCTTGTATTCCTTGACCCACTGGGCGGTGAACTTGCCGGACTGGATCTCCTTGAGGATCTCGCGCATCGCCTTGCGGGACGAGCTGTTGATCACGCGGGGACCGCGGGTGATGTCGCCGTACTTGGCGGTCTCGGAGATCGAGAAGCGCATGCCGGAGATGCCGGACTCGACCATGAGGTCGACGATGAGCTTCAGCTCGTGGAGGCACTCGAAGTAGGCCATCTCGGGCTGGTAGCCGGCTTCGACGAGGGTCTCGTAGCCCACCTTGACGAGTTCGGAGGCGCCGCCGCAGAGGACGGCCTGCTCGCCGAAGAGGTCGGTCTCGGCTTCTTCCTTGAAGGTGGTCTTGATGACGCCGGCGCGGGTGCCGCCGATGCCCTTGGCCCAGGCGAGGGCGGTCTTGGTGGCCTTGCCGGAGACGTCCTGCTGGACGGCGATGAGGGCGGGGACGCCCTTACCTTCGACGTACTGGGCGCGGACGACGTGGCCCGGGCCCTTGGGGGCGACCATGGCGATGTCGACGTTCTTGGCGGGCTTGATCAGCTTGTAGTGGATCGAGAGGCCGTGGATGAAGAGGACGGTCTTGCCGCCCTTGCCGAGGTTCGGGGCGATGTCCTTCTCCCAGACGGAGGCCTGCTTCATGTCGGGGATGCCGACGAGCATGACGTCGGCGCGACGGACGGCTTCGGCGGTCTCATAGACCTTGAAGCCCTTCTTCTTCGCGGCGGCGGCGGACTTGGAACCCTTGTACAGGCCCACGATGACGTTGAGTCCGCTGTCGCGGAGGTTCATCGCGTGGGAATGTCCCTGGGAACCGAAGCCGAGAACGGCGAGGGTCTTGTTCTTCAGGAAGCCGAGATCGGCGTCCTTGTCGGTGTACACTTTGGCAGGCATGGTGTTGGTGGAAAAGGGATGGTTCAGGCGAGTTTCTTGCGGCCGCGCTTGAGCGCGACGGCGCCGGTGCGGGCGGTCTCGATGATGCCGAAGGGGGCGATCAGGTCCAGGAAGGCGGCGATCTTGTTCTCGTTGCCGGTGAACTCGATGAGGAGCGAATCGTGCGAGACGTCGACGACCTTGGCGCGGAAGAGGCCGGCGATCTCGAGGATCTCGGTGCGGGTCTTCTTGTCGGACTTCACCTTGACGAGGATGAGCTCGCGGGCGACGTGGTCGACCTCCTCGCGGGAGAAGTCGTTCACGGTGATGACGTTGATCAGCTTGTCGAGGGCCTTGACGCAGCGGTCGAGGGCGGCGTCGTCGGCGATGACGGTCGCGGTGATGCGCGAGTAGGCCGGGTCGTGGGTCGGGCCGACGTTGAGGGTCTCGATGTTGAAACCGCGACCGGAGAGCATGCCGGCGACGCGGGCCAGGACGCCGAACTTGTTTTCGACGAGGGCGGAGAGCGTGTGCTTCTTCTTGAGGGGCGTCATGGCGGCGGGAGAGTGTGGTGGAAGGGGTGGACGGAGAGGGACTCGAACCCACGACATTCTGCGTGTAAAGCAGACGCTCTAACCAACTGAGCTATCCATCCAAAGGAAGGGTTGGTATAGGGATAGCCCCCGCCTTTTGTCCACAATGAAAACCGCCCCGCAGGGCTTGCCCCGGGCCCGTTCGGCCCGCAATCTGCGGGCAAATGGACCCTGTCCGCCGTCAACGTATCCTGGAGGCTCTTGAGGCCCTCTCCCAGCCGGGCCTCCCCAAGGACGGTCTTTTGGCCTGTATGCAGGTGCTCGATGCGGAAGTGGCCGCCTCGGATTCGGGCCTGCCGGGCGACCTCGATCACTACCTGCGCCGCCGCTCCTACGAGAAGGCGCTGGTCTTCCTCCAAGGCGGCAAGCCGGGCGCGGGGACCTGCGGGCGCGGCGCATGAGCGGCAATCCCTTCGATAAGCTGGACGGCCAGGGCCTGCCGCCCGGTCCGCCCCCGAAACCGGTCGCGCCCGTCGCCAAGACGAAGCCGAAACTCGGCAAGGTCATCCTGCAGTACGAACGCGCCGGCCGCGGCGGCAAGGAGGTCACGATCCTCAAGGGCCTCTGGATCGAATCGCAGGAGATGCGCATGCGCGAGGCGTTGCTCAAGGAACTCAAGCGCGCCCTCGGGACGGGCGGCGCCCTCGAAGGCCGCGAGATCGTGCTGCAAGGCGACCGCCGCGACACGGCCAAGGCCTGGCTGCTGAAGGAAGGTTTCACGACCAACCTCTGAGCCGCAAAACCACTCGCCTCCGGCCGCGCCGACGGTAGGGTGGGGACGTGCCCGACCTGCAGCCCGATCTCATCCGCCTCGACGGCGACTTCGCCCCCGTGCGCCGCGTGGTCGAGCTGCTGCGCGCCGCCGGCGGACGTCCACTGCTCGTCGGCGGCTGCGTGCGCGACGCGCTGATGGGTGTCGCCGTGCTCGACGTCGACATCGAGGTCTACGGACTCGGCACGCGCCAGGTCGAGGCCGCCCTGCGCAAGGAATTCGGCATCATCACGGTCGGCGCGGCCTTCGGCGTGACGAAGCTCAAGGACTTCCCGGTCGACGTCTCGGTGCCCCGCCGCGAGAACCGCACGGGCGCCAAGCACACGGACTTCGACGTGCAGGCCGACCCGACGATGACGCCGAAAGACGCCGCGGAACGCCGCGACTTCACGCTCAACGCGATCATGTGGGACCCGTTCACGGGCGAGGTCCTCGACCCATGGGGCGGCGTGGCCGACCTCAAGGCCAACCGCCTCCGTCACGTCTCGGCTAAGTTCGCCGAAGACCCGTTGCGCGTCCTCCGCGCGATGCAGTTCGCCGCCCGTTTCGCATTCTCGGTCGCTCCGGAGACCGTCGCGCTCTGCGCCACGCTCTCCCAGGCCGACCTCCCGCCGGAACGCCTGATGGAGGAGTGGACGAAACTCCTGCTCCGCGGCCGCAAACCTTCGCTGGGCCTGAACGTCCTGAAGGACTGCGGTTGGACGAAGTTCTACCCGGAGCTGCACGCGATGATCGGCGTGCCGCAGGATCCGGAATGGCATCCCGAGGGCGACGTCTGGAACCACACCTGCGAGTGCCTGGACGCTTTCGCCCAGGAGCGTCTCGGCGACCGCGACGAAGACCTGATCATCGGGCTCGCGGTGCTGCTGCATGACATCGGCAAGGCGACCACGACGAAGAAGGAGGCGAAGGACGGCCGCTGGCACGCCTACGGTCACGAAGAGGAGAGCTTCCTTCTCGCCCCGCGCTTCCTCGCCCAGATCACGAACGAGAAGAAGCTCATCGACTCCGTCCTGCCCCTCGTGCGCTGGCACGGTCAGCCGTATTACCTGCACAAGGCCGGCGCCGGTGACGCCGCCGTCCGCCGCCTCGCCAACAAGGTCGTCCGTATCGACCGCCTCTGCCGTGTGGACCTCGCGGACCGCCGTGGCCGCGGCGCCGCGAGCATGCATGGCCCGTCTCCGCACGGCCAATGGCTCGCCGAACGCGCGGCCGCCCTGCAGGTCGTCTCGACCGCCCCGAAGAAGATCGTCCTCGGCCGCCACCTCATCGCCATGGGCCATAAGCCCGCCGGCTGGTTCTCCCAGGTCCTCGACGAGGCCTTCGAGGCCCAGCTGGACGGCGTTTTCAGCGACGAAGCCGGCGGCCTCGCCTGGCTCACGGAACGCATGGCCAAGGGCGTTGCCTGACGGTCTTCCTATGAGAATCGCGCTGACGATCTCCCTTGTTCTCCTGAGCTGCTTGCACGCTCTCGCTGCAATCCCTATTGAACCACCTAGGCAGGCCGGTGAACTAAGTTGTCTGCGGCTCCTTACTTTAAAAGACATCTATGATTCGGGGTTCCGCCCCTATCGAGTGGCTGGGATTAAGTGTAGCGTCGGTAAGGCTGACATTCGACTTAAATTACCAGACGCAAACCAGTTTGTCTCATTTGGAGTAAACTCAGTAGACATTAGTAGTAATAAATATGATGCGGTGACGCGCATTGATATCATGACGCCGGGCGTGCCCGTTGAGCAGGCCGGCGCGATGATCAAGGAGCTCGTACGCTCTTTGAATTCCGTCCCGCAAGGACTTGATGAGGCGCTTGCACGTGCTACGATCGATAACCCGAAATGGGCATATGCAACATGGACGCAAGATTGGTCGAATGATTGGGCAAGAGTCCGTATCGGATTCGAGCCGCTGACCTACTTAGTGAATGATGCCTCAAAAGGATACATCGAGATGAAGGCTATCGTGCATCTGACCATCTCATGGAACAAGACGGAAATAGGACCGACCTATCGTGAGACACCCGTCACGCCCCCCAAAGGCTACGAGCATATTTCCATGGAGATACCTAGTTCCGACGTCGTGAAGAAGGCCCAATCCTCGGATGATCCATCCCTGGCTCATTTGCGCCACCGGGATGAAAAGAAACGCCAGGCTATTCTGGGGATCACGCCGGAATCAAACACGCCATGGCGCGCTATCGTGGTGTCGGTTGTCGCGGCGCTTGGCCTTGTGTGGCTGTGGCGCAGGCGTCGTTCGCAAGGGTGAGCAAGCGATTCCTGTCTCAAGCTAGGCACGGCGCTGATCTGGTGGCCGGGTCGCGCTTGATGGGGTGGGGTGTGCCGCTTTTTGGTCCTGCTGATTCCGCTTATCAGAGAGCGGCATCTTCGTCTTGATCTAGGTCAGGCGCGTGCCGCCCATTTTATTTGCAGGCCGATTGCCTTGTCCTGAATAATAAGGGCCGCCTTCCTCCTGCCATGTCGCATCCTGCCGCCGGTATCGCTGAACTTCTTGCCGTCAGCTCGCCTGACTGGGCGGCCATCCTTGTCAAGGTCCTCGCTGACTTCCAGTGCGCCACGGGCACGATCCACCGGACCGATCCCGCGACCGGCCTGCTCGCGTTGGTGACGCAGCACGGCATCCCGCCTCACGTGTTGCCGATGCTGCTGCCGAAGATCGACAATATCCCCTTCGGCAAGGGCATCGCCGGCTGCGCCGCCCAGCGCAAGGA
>JBDLWC010000031.1:0-5029 GCA_039804485.1 Verrucomicrobiota bacterium | reverse complement strand
GGCTCGCCCTCGGGCATCGTGCTCCTGAAGTCCGCCCCCGACGGCCGCGTCGACCAGGCCGACTTCGCCGCGAAGATCGCCGAGTTCGGTCCGCGCATCGCGGGCATGATGGTGACCAACCCGAACACCTCGGGCGTCTTCGAGACCGACTTCCAGAAGATGGCCGCGGAGATCCACCGCATCGGCGGCCTTGTCTACATGGACGGCGCCAACATGAACGCCATCGCCGGCTGGGTGAACCTCGGCGCCCTCGGCGTCGACGCCGTCCACAACAACCTCCACAAGACCTGGACCGTCCCGCACGGCGGCGGCGGCCCCGGCGACGGCATCGTGGCCGTGTCCGAACGCCTCGTCGACTTCCTCCCCGGCTTCCAGATCGAGAAGCACGGCGACACCTACGTGCCGGTGAAGCCGAAGCACAGCATCGGCTCCTTCCACCGCCACTGGGGCAACTTCGCCCATAAGGTGCGCGTCTACACCTACCTGCAGCGCCTCGGCAAGGAAGGCGTCCGCCGCATGGCCGCGATGTCCGTCCTCTCCAGCCGCTACCTCTTCGCGAAGCTCGGCAAGTCCTTCCCGTCGCTGCCCGCGGCGGCCGACGGCGTGCCGCGCATGCACGAGTTCATCCTCACGCTCACCGAGGAGGACTTCAAGCGCATCGAGGCCGCCGGCATCCCGCGCGCGAGCATCATCGCCCGCGTCGGCAAGCTCTTCCTCGACTTCGGCTTCCACGCCCCGACCGTCGCCTTCCCGGAGGTCTTCGGCCTGATGATCGAGCCGACCGAGTCGTATACGAAGACCGAGCTGGATCGTTTCGCCGAGGTCGTGCTGGCCATCGGCGAGCTCATCCGCACGAACCCGGAAGTCCTCAAGTCGACCCCGCGCTTCACCCCGGTGGACCGCGTCGACGAAGTCGCCGCTAACCGTAACCTCGTCCTCAGCGAACACCTCACGGCCCTCCCGCCGATCAACGAGAACCGCCTCTCGCCCGTCCTGCTCAACGCGATGCCCGTCGCCGAGATCAAGCAGCGCGTGCTGGCGACGGTCTGAACGGACGACCCCTCAGCGAGGCTCGGCTTCGATGAACCGGCCGCGAGAGATCGCGGCGTAGGCGCCCGTCGCCAGCGCCGCGATCCCGCAGGCCCAGAAGACCTCGCCGGAGGTCAGCCCGAGCCAGCTCGAAGCCAGCCACTGCGCGCCGGCGGCGCCGAGGATGCCGATGAAGCTCAGGACGTTGGCCGCGCCTTGGACGGCGCCTTTGTCCTCGGGCGCAGGACGATGCTGCAGCACGGCGGCGATCGGGACGATGAAGAGGCCGGCGAAGAAGCCCAGTCCGACAAGGCTCACGATGAAGCCGGTCAGACCGACGCCGCTCAGGCCGAGCGGCACGGCGCACAGCGCCAGCCCGGCCGCCCCGACGGGCACGAGCCGGTATTCGATGCGACCCCGGGAGGCATAGCCGGCGGCGAGGCTGCCAAAGCCGATCCCCAGCGCGAGCGCGAGGGTGAGGTAGGCGTTCTGGGCCTTGCTCAGGGCCAGGACGTCCTCCGCATGGATGACGAGGTTCATCTGCACCAACGCGGCCACGAAGAAGAAGCCGGCGTTGCCCCAGCTGGCCCGCCAGAGATCCCGGTCCATCCGCATGAGCCGCAGACGCGCCCAGAGGTCGGTCACGGGATTGATGCGCGCGACACACGACGGGTTCGCCGCCGGCACGGGCGTGATGCCTCGGCTGCAGGCCCAGCCGACCAAGGCGAGCCCGGCCAGCAGGAGGCCGGAGACTGCCTGCCTTCCGGCGAAGGCTTCCGCCAGGAAACCCGAGGCCGCGATGCCGAAGATGATGCCGAGGAAGGTCAGCAGCTCGAAGACGCCGTTGCCCCACGAAAGGCGGTCATGCGGCAGCAGCTCGGGCAGGATGCCGTATTTCGAAGGCGCGAAGATCGCGCTGTGGCATCCCATCAGGAAAACGGCCGCGAGCTGCAGCCATACCGACCCGAACGCCAAGGCCGCCGCCGCGAACAGCATGATGCCCACTTCCGCCAGCTTCACCGCGCGCATGACCGCAGCCTTGCTGAAACGGTCCGCCAGCCAGCCGCCGAGCATCGAGAACAGGATGAACGGCGCGGCGAACAGTCCGCCCGCGAGCGCGACGGTGGCGTTGCGCTGGTCGGCGGGCATGGCGCTGCCGAGCACGAGCAGGACGACCAGGTTCTTGAGCGCGTTGTCGCTGAACGCCGTCTGGAACTGGGTCGCCATCAGGCTCCAGAAACCGAGCTTCCAGCCGGGATGGTCAGGGGCGTCGTCCATGCCGCGATGTCATGCGACCGTCGCCGGACGGCAAACCTATTGAGCCCTCAGCCGCGGAGCTCGGCGAACAGCTCGACCGCGGATTCGGCCTTGTTCAGGATGTAGACGTGGTAGCCGGGAGCGCCGCGAGCGAGCAGGCCGCGGGCCTGACGGACGGCCCAGGAGACGCCGACCTTGCGCTGGGCTTCTTCATCCGGACCACAGGCTTCGAGTTCACGCACCAAGGCCTCCGGGATCCGCGCCTTGCAGAAACCGCAGAACGTGCGGGCCTGCTTCAAGGAGAGCACCGGCATGATGCCCGGCAGGATCGGCACGGACACGCCGGCCGCGCGGGCGCGGTCGACGAAGCGGAAATAGTCTTCGTTATCCAAGAAGAGCTGGGTGGTGACGAAATCGGCGCCGGCCGAGACCTTGCCGGCGAGGAAGCGGATGTCGGCGAGGTCGTCCGTGGCGTCAGGATGGCGCTCCGGGAAACCGGCGACCCCGACGGCGAAACGGCCGGGGCGGTCGGCCCCGATGAGGCGGACGAGCCCTTCGGCGTGGGCGAAGCCCTCGGGGTGCGCCACGAAATCCTGCTGACCCTTGGGCGGATCGCCGCGGAGGGCGAGGATGCCGGAGAAGCCGGCGCGGTCATACTGCCCGATGATGGCGGAAAGCTCCGCCCGGGAATGTCCGACGCAGGTCAGGTGGCCGATCAGCGGGATACCCATCTTCACCAGCTCCGCGCCGTAGGTGATCGTGGTGTCACGGGAGGTGCCGCCCGCGCCGTAGGTCAGGGAGGCGAAGTCGATGCCGAGGGGCTTCAAGGTCGCGGCGACCTTGAGCATGCGCGCGCCGCCTTCCGCGTCCTTGGGCGGAAAGAACTCCACCGAGACCGTGGGACGCACGGGACTGCGGAGAGCGGCGATGAGCTGGGTGCGGGACATCCGAAGTATCTTCTTATCCAGATATGAAGATGTAAGTCAAGAGCCTAAGGGTCACTCGTCCCTCCCCTGCCCGCCCCCGTTGACGGGCAGTTCGCCCGGCATGGCCACATGATAGGCCATGACCATCCAGCAAAGCATGAGGGGGTAGATCAGGACGATGAAGCCGAAGGTGCCGAAGATGCCGAGCAGGACGCCGGCGGTGACCGAGAGGACCTTGTAGGTCACCAGGAAGCAGACAGGGATGATGACGAAGAGGATGGCGGCGACATAGCCGATGGAAGTCGTGCCGGAATAGATTCCCGCCGAACGGGCGAGATCCATGCCGCAGGCGGCGCAGGCCTTGCCCAGACGGAACCAGGAAGCGAGCAGGCCCCGCTTGCCGCAGTTGGGGCAATGGCAGAGGAGGCCACGGGCGATGATCTCACTCCGGGTCACCTGCAACGTGCGTTCTTCGTCCATGCGACGAGTGTTGCGCGAAGCCATGCCGGGTCAAGGACCGGGCTCAGGCCCGGCAGAGGATGGGATTCGAAGTCCGTTCCTCATAGCGTAAACCCTAATGTTTATTGGTGTTCGCCGTTTCGTTGGACAAATCATTGGACAACTTAACGACTAATTCAGCCTAATCCTGCAGAACGTGCAAACAAGGGAAATCTTCCCGGGCGCTTAAAGAACATGAGCTCTATTCCCATCCTCCCTGCCTTAGCGGCAATCGCGAAGAGTCTGGCGGTTAGGCACCCGACCAGCAACATTCCAGCTGGCCCCACAAACCGTCCCCGATCAGGGTTGGTTGGCAACCCCGGCGCTATCAGTTCAACTGGCACATACTAACGGGACCCACCCACGCGCATTAATCACAGGAAAAGGGAGAATCGCAACTAGTCACATCATACCTGCCATGCCGGCCGGTGGGAAGAACTTGTTGGCCAAACACACTCGAGTAACATTTTAGTTAGAACCATTTAGCGCGGCCAGACCACTCACACTCGCGAACGACGCCTGAGCCATAACCATACAAGACCAAGCGCGGCGACAATCGATACCACGATGACGCTCCATGGTGTGGTTGATGCCTGTTCCTCGCTCTGTGTCGGTGAGGTGCTTGTTTCGGATACTTTTTTCAGCGCCGAAGTCTGCGTCGATCTTGGTCTGCTCTCTAAAATAGCCTGACGTATCTTTTCATCCCGGTGACGCAAATGAGCCAGGGACGGATCATTCGAGGATTGCGCCTTCTCCACGACGTCGGAAGAAGGTATCTCCATTGAAATATGCTCGTAGCCTTTGGGGGGCGTGAAGGGTGTCACACGATATGTCGGTCCTATTTCCGTTTCCTTCCATTTGATGCCCACATGAACGATAGCCTTCATCTCGATGTATCCATTTGAGGCATCATTCACGTAGTAGGTCAGCGGCTCGAATCCGATACGGCCGCTTGCCCATTCATTCGACCAATCTTGCGTCCATGTTGCATCTGCCCATTTCGGGTTATCGATCGTAGCACGCGCAAGCGCCTCATCAAGTCCTCGCGGGACGGAATTCAAAGAGCGAACGAGCTCCTTGATCATCGCGCCGGCCTGCTCAACGGGCATGCCCGGCGTCATGATGTCAATGCGCGTTACCGCATCATATTTATCAATACTAAAGCTTACTGAGTTTACTCCAAATGGAACAGGCTGGCTTGCGCCTGGCAATTTAAGTCGAATGTCAGCCTTACCGACCCTGCACTTAATCTTGGCCACTCGATAGGGGCGGAACCCCGAATCATAGATGTCTTTTAAAGTAAGGAGCCGCAGACAACT
>JBDLWC010000030.1:0-3221 GCA_039804485.1 Verrucomicrobiota bacterium | reverse complement strand
GCCCATGCGCGAGGTGAAGCTGGCCGACACCTCCCGTCCCGACGGCGCGAAGTCCGCCAACGAGCCCGTCCGCATCTATGACACCTCCGGGCCTTGGGGTGACCCGGCCTTCCATGGCGACGTCGAGAAAGGCCTGCCGCCCATCCGCGCCGCCTGGATCGCCGAACGCGGGGACGTCGAAGCCGTGGCCGGTCGCGAGCTGAAGCCCGAAGACGACGGTTATCTCTCGTGGAAGCATGCCGAGACCGCCCAGCGCGCGACCTCGCGCAACCGCCTGGTCCAGTTCGACCGGGGCGATCGCAAGGTGTACAAGGGCAAGCCGGGCCAGCGTCCGACGCAGCTGGCCTACGCCAAGCAGGGCATCATCACCCCGGAGATGGAGTACATCGCCATCCGCGAGAACATGCGCCTCGCGAACGCGCAGCCGGAGTCGGCCCGCCGTCACGACCTGACCTTCCAGCACAAGGGCGAATCCTTCGGCGCGGCCATCCCCAAGGTCATCACCCCCGAGTTCGTCCGCTCCGAGGTCGCCCGCGGCCGGGCGATCATCCCCGCCAACATCAATCACCCCGAGCTCGAGCCGATGATCATCGGCCGCAACTTCCTGGTGAAGATCAACACCAACATCGGCAACTCGGCCGTGGCCTCGTCCATCGAGGAGGAGGTCGAGAAGATGCGCTGGTCCATCAAGTGGGGGGGCGACACGCTGATGGACCTCTCCACCGGCAAGAACATCCACCAGACGCGCGAATGGATCCTGCGCAACTGCCCGGTCCCGGTCGGCACGGTGCCGATCTACCAGGCTCTCGAGAAGGTCAACGGCCGCGCCGAAGACCTCACCTGGGAGATCTTCCGCGACACGCTGATCGAGCAGGCCGAGCAGGGCGTGGACTACTTCACGATCCACGCCGGCGTCCGCCTGGCCTACATCCCGATGACCGCCCGGCGCGTCACCGGCATCGTCTCCCGCGGCGGCTCGATCATGGCCAAATGGTGCCTCTCGCACCACAAGGAGAACTTCCTCTACACGCATTGGGACGATATCTGCGACATCATGGCCGCCTATGACGTCAGCTTCTCGATCGGCGACGGCCTTCGTCCCGGCTCGATCGCCGACGCCAACGACGAGGCCCAGTTCGCGGAGCTCAAGACGCAGGGCGAGCTGACCAAGCGCGCCTGGGACCGCGGCGTGCAGGTCATGAACGAGGGCCCCGGCCACGTGCCGATGCACATGATCAAGGAGAACATGGACAAGCAGCTGGAGTGGTGCCACGAGGCCCCGTTCTACACGCTCGGACCCCTCACGACCGACATCGCCCCGGGTTACGACCATATCACCTCCGCCATCGGCGCCGCGATGATCGGCTGGTACGGCACCGCGATGCTCTGCTACGTCACCCCCAAGGAGCATCTCGGCCTGCCGAACAAGAACGACGTCCGCGAAGGCGTCATCGCCTACAAGATCGCCGCGCATGCGGCCGATCTCGCCAAGGGCCATCCGGCCGCGCAGATCCGCGACAACGCGCTTTCGAAGGCCCGTTTCGAGTTCCGCTGGCCCGACCAGTTCGCCTTGGCCCTCGACCCGGAGCGCGCCCAGGAGTACCACGACGAGACCCTGCCGCAGGAGTCCGCCAAGACGGCCCATTTCTGCTCCATGTGCGGCCCGAATTTCTGCTCCATGCGTATCTCGGACGACATCCGCAAGTTCGCCGACGCCCAAGGCGTCTCCGAAGCCGAGGCCCTCGCCAAGGGCATGGAAGAGAAGTCGAAGGAGTTCCGCGAAAAAGGCGGGGAGATCTATCAGTGACGGGTTTCAGCGGATGGCGGTCAGCGGTCGGCGGTTAGGGTAGAACCCAAACCCAGCCGTCTAGCCGTGATACTGTCTCCTGGCCCTATGTTCGAACCTGCCTCGGCAGTCTCTTTTCCAACCGCTATCCGCTAACCGCCCTCCGCTTTGTCCGCCTCTAAACAATCCGCCACCGCCTGGTACGACTCGCCGTTGTATTACGACATGGTCTACGCGGACTATACGCCGAAGGAGACGCGTTTCATCGAGGGCATCATGAAGCGGCATGGGCCGGCGTTGGACGGTCCGATGCGCGTGTTCGAACCGGCCTGCGGTTCGGGTCGCCTGCTGGAATCCCTCGCCGCCCGCGGCCATGTCGTGCATGGATTCGACCTCAACAAGCACCAGGTCGCTTTCGCCAAGGCGCGCCTGAAGGCCAAGGGATTGAAGGGCAGGGTCTGGCGCGACCGGCTGCAGGACTTCACGGTCCCTAAGGGAGCCCGTTATGACGTCGCCCACTGCTTCGTCAGCACCTTCAAATACGTCGACACCGAAGCCGGCGCGGTCGGCGCTTTGCGGCGCATGGCCGCGGCCCTGCGCCCGGGCGGGTTGCTCCTTCTCGGCCTGCACCTGACCGATTACAAGCACAGCCCGCCCGACCATGAGCGCTGGATCGGTCGCAAGCCGGGCATCCGCGTGGTCAGCGACACCTGGTCCGCCCCTGCCGACCGCAAGTCACGCACCGAGGCGATGCGTACCCGCATGCGCATCACCGAGAAGGGGAAGACCCGGATCGAAGAGACCCTTTGGGACTTCCGCACCTATTCCCCGTCGGAATTGAAGTCACTGTTGGCCAAGGTGCCGTCCCTTCGGCTGGTGGCCTGCCACGACTTCCATTACGACCTGGGTTCCACCCGGAAGATCGACCTGGCGTACTCCGACGTCCTGCTGGTGCTGCGTAAGGCCTGAGCCGCGGGTCGTGTCGCCTTAGATCCGCTTCATCACCGACTTCGCGATCCCTTGGATCGTGAGGGAGGTGGAGGGGATGAGATCGGGGTAATTCGCGTTCTCGGCCTTGAGGTAGACCTTGGAGCCTTGCTTGATCAGGCGCTTGAGGGTCGTCTCGCCGTCGATGAGCGCGGCGACGATGTCCCCGTGCTTAGGCGTGCCGGGTTCGACGATGACCGTGTCGCCGTCGTTGATGTCGGCGTCGATCATGGAGTCGCCGCGGACGCGCAGGGCGAAGGACTCCGGCGCGCGGCGGCGGGAGTTCGGGGAGAGGGGGACCTGCATGGAGTCGAGGACTCCGGAGGATTCGGTGTAGTCAGGAAAGCCGGCCGCGATCGCGCCGGCGAATTTGACGTTTTCGAAAGCGATGGCGTCGTCGCCAGGACCTTCGTAACGGATGACGGTCTCGGAGGTGTCGGCGATGACT
>JBDLWC010000029.1:0-5837 GCA_039804485.1 Verrucomicrobiota bacterium | reverse complement strand
TGATCCGCCTCAGCGACTCGCCCGCCGCCGCGGCCTCCGCCGAAGCCGCGCCCGAACGGGACGCGGAAGGCTGATCACTTCGCGAGCAGGTCGTATTCCTCGGCGCCGGTGACCGTGACGTCGGCGAACTGGCCGACGGGCAGCTTCTTCGGGACCTTGACGACCCCGTCGATCTCCATGGCGTCGCCGGTGCTGCGGGCCACGCCCGGGCTCTCCACGAGGACGCGGAGGCGACGGCCGACGAAGGCTTCGCCGCGGTGCTTGGAAAGGCGCTGCAGGAGCAGCATGGCGCGTTCATGGCGCTCGGCCTTCACGTCGTCAGGCAGGTGGCCTTCCATCTTGGCGCCCTTGGTGCCTTCTTCCTTGGAGTACTTGAACACTCCGACGCGGTCGAACTTGGTGTCGGCGAGGAAAGCCAGGAGCTCGGCGAAATCTTCCTCGGTCTCACCGGGGAAACCGACGATGAAGGTCGTGCGGATGACGAGGTCCGGGATGCCGGCGCGCATACGGCGGATGAGGTCGCGGATATAGGCGCCGTCGGTCTCGCGCTGCATGGCGCCCAGCATGCGGTCCGAGATATGCTGCAGGGGGATGTCCACGTAGCGGACGACGTGACGCGAGTTCGCGATCGTCTCGATGAGCTCGTCGCTCCAGTGGGCCGGGTGGGTGTAAAGCAGGCGGATCCAGTGGTCTCCTTCGATCTGGTCGAGCTCGCGGAGAAGGGAGGCGAGGGACTCGCCCTTCGAGGAGTCGACCTTGCTGCGCGGATTCGGACGGGCGTCGGTCCAGCGATCCATGCCGAAATAGGTGGTGTCCTGGGAGATCAGGTTGATCTCCTTGACACCCTCCGCGACGAGCTGACGCGCTTCCTTGACCACGGACTCCACGGTCCGGCTGCGATGGCGGCCGCGGATGCGGGGGATGATGCAGAAGGAGCAGGGGTGGTTGCAGCCTTCCGCGATCTTGATGTAGGCGGAATGCCGGGGGGTGAGCCGGAAACGAGGGGTGTCGAAGTCCGGGATGAAGGTCGTGGTCTTCGCCAGGAACTCGGTCTTGCCGGCGTCGCCGCCCATGACCTTGTGGATGACCGGGACGATGTTGGTCACCTGGTCGAGGCCGATGAAGGCGTCGACCTTGGGGAGTTCCACGCGCCCCTTGGCGCCTTCGACGACGGGCAGGGCGCCTTGGTAGCGCTGGGACATGCAACCGGCCACGATGAGTTTCTGGCCCTTCTTGCGGGCGGTCGCCTTGCCGTCGCTCATCTCGTAGATCGCTTCCAAGGCCTCGTGCTTGGACGCATCGATGAAGGAGCAGGTGTTGACGATGACGACGTCCGCCTCGGCGGCGTCGGCGGTCATGGACATGCCGGCCTTGGCCAGGTGGCCGATCATGATCTCGGAGTCGATGAGGTTCTTGGCGCAACCAAGGGAGACGAGGCCTACTTTGACGGACATAGGAGGGATATGGAGCGGAGAAGGGCCGGAAAGCAATCCCAGCGTCAGAGAGTCAGCCAGGCTTCGGCCGGAATCGTCTCCGGCCGGGCCAGGCTGGTCAGCCCGTATCGCGGGAGATCGGCAAGCCAGGCCGCCACATCAGGGGCGCCGGGAAAGAGCTTCTTCGCCGCCGAGCCGACTTGCTTGCGACGCTGCGTGAAGAGCATGCGGGCGACCTCCCGGGCGCGAGGGCTCAGGCGTCGGGCGTCCGGCCGGCGCCGCAACACAAGGAGGCAGGAATCCACCTTCGGCGGAGGATTGAACGACTGGGCGGGCACGGGGTGGACGCGCACTTTCTCGAAAGCCAGGTGGACCTGCGCGGTGACGGCGGACCAGTGTCCCGTGCCGACCTCGGCGGTCAGCCTCTCGGCGGCTTCCCGCTGAAGCATGAGCACCATCAGCGACGGATGCGGACCGGCGCAGATGCCATCCATCCAAGGGGTCGAGATGGCGTAGGGCAGGTTGGCGATGACCTTGAAGGAACCGTCGGCGGCGTCGGTCAGTCCGGCGCGCGGAAACTCGACCGCGTCTCCCTCGATGAGATGGAAGGTCTTGGGAAAACGGGGCTGGAGCGACTCGGTGAGGTGGAAGTGCATCGTCCGGTCGGCCTCGACCGCATGCAGGTCGGTTCCGGCGCAAAGCAAGGTGCGCGTGAGGGTGCCTAGGCCCGGGCCGACCTCGACGACGGTGTCACCGGCCTTCACTTCTCCGAGCTCGAGCGACTTGCGCACGATATTGCCGTCGACCAGGAAGTTCTGCCCCAGCCACTTCTTCGGCATGTGGGCGAGCCGCGCCAGCAGGTCGCGCGTCTCGTTGGGCGAAAGCGGACCGTCGTTCATGCGGTCTGCAAGGCCTTCATCAGCGCGGATACGTCGGGCGCACGCATCAGGGATTCCCCGACCAGGAGGGCGTGCGCGCCGGCGGCGCGCATGCGGGCGGCGTCTTCCGCGGTCTTGATGCCGCTTTCCGCCACCTTGAGCACGGAGGTCGGCATGTGCGGGATGACGCGCTCCGCAAAGGTGAGGTCGATCTGGAAGGTCGAGAGGTTGCGGTTGTTGACGCCCACCATGTCGGGGTCGTGCCGCAGCGCGCGTTCGAGCTCGGCTTCGTCATGGACCTCGAACAGGACATCGAGACCCGCCAGCTTGGCGGCCCGGTGGATCGGGACGATCTCGGCGTCGGTCAATCCACGGACGATGATCAGGATGCAGCGGGCGCCGGCTTGGGCGGCTTCCAAGACCTGATAGGGATGGACCATGAAATCCTTGCGGATGCAGGGCAGGGGGCGCGTCCGGGAAGACTGATCCTTCACCACGTCCTCGAGGTCCTTGAGCTGGCCTTTGAAATAGGTCGTCTCGGTGAGGACGGAGAGACAATCGGCGCCGGCTTCGGCATAGGCCCTGGCTTGGGCGACGGCATCCACGTCGGCCCGGATCTGGCCGACGCTCGGAGAGGCCCGCTTCACCTCGGCGATCACGCTCAGCCGGCCGGCGACTTCGAGCGACCGGCGGAAACCGGGCGACTTCCAGCGGCCGGCGAAGGCCGCCAGCTCGGCGTCCGTGACCGGTCGCGCGAACGGGGCGATTTCCCGGCGCTTGGCGTCCATGATTTCGGTCAGCTTGTCCACGTCCCCAGCCCAAACGCTCCGCCGCCTTCTGGCAATCGTTTTGACTCTCCGCCCGCGTGCCTTCTCGATGCGTTCATGCCCGGCATCGACCTTCTGATCGCGACCACCGCCCGACTCCGCGCTCCGGACGGGTGCCCTTGGGACCGGGAGCAGACGCACCGCTCCATCTGCGACTGCCTCGTCGAGGAAGTGGCGGAACTGGTCCAGGCGATCGACCGGAACGACGACGCGAATCTGCGCGAGGAACTGGGCGACCTCCTGTTCCATGTCGTGATGCACGCCCAGATGGCCGCCGAGTCCGGGAAGTTCACCTTCGACGACGTGGCCCGCGAAGTGAACGAGAAGATGGTGCGCCGTCACCCCCATGTGTTCGGCGATGGCGCCAAGCTCGGCACAGCCGACGCCGTGGTCACCCAATGGGAGCAGATCAAACTGAAGGAAAAAGGCGTCCAGCCTCCGTCGGTCTTCAAGGCTCTGCCGCCTTCCCTGAACTCCCTGCTGACGGCGCGCGAAGTCTGGAAGCAGGTGCGCAAGAAGTCGCTCGACGTCGGCGCCGTCGTGGACGCCCGGCACGTCGCCGCCGAGACTTCAGGGCTCACGGAGGAGGCGGCCGGCCGGAGGCTTTTCGAGCTCGTGGCCGCCTGCCGCGACGCCGGCATCGACCCGGACTCGGCCCTTCGTCGGCATACGAGCAAGGTCGTCGCCGCCGGTGAGCGCGGCGTTCCCCAAGCCTGAAGATGAACCCGGACGAGCCGCCCATCACGGTGCATGTCGCGGGTCGGCCGGTTCTTGTCTGGCCCCGCGTCTCCGACCGGACGACCCGGGTCCGTCTTTCCGTCAAGCCCGGCCCTAAGGTCGTCCTGACCTATCCGCCGCATGCCTCCCATGCCTCGGCCTTGGCGTTTCTGCGTGACAACCTCCCATGGTTGGAACGCGTCCTCGCCAAGGCTCGCACCGTGCAGTCCTCCCTGCCTGAGCACCTCCGCAAGTTCCCTTGGCTGACCTTGGACGACCGGCTTCTGGCCATCGAGATGCAGGAAGGGACCCGAGCCGCCTGCCGCCTGTCGGCCGCCGAGGACAAGGCCGTGCTGGTGCTCCCGGCCGACGATCCCGACACAGGCTCGGTGCGCGTCGTGCGACGGCTCGCCGAGACCGGCCTCGGCCTGGCGGTCGAACGGCTCAGCCGCCGATGCGGCGTCGCGGTAGGGCAGGTCAGCGTGCGCGACCAGACCACCCGTTGGGGCTCCTGCTCGAGCACGGGCGGGCTCTCGCTCAACTGGCGCCTGGTCCTGCTGCCCCCGACGCTCCATGACCACGTCATCCTGCATGAGCTCTCCCACCGACGTCACATGGACCACTCCGATCGCTTCTGGAAGCAGTTGGAAGCCTGGGACCCCGAGTGGAAGAAACACGACCGCGAACTGAACAAACGATGGAACATCATCATGGACCTCGGACGATGAAGCCGGCCGAACCAGGACAGTCGCCCGACGAGGTCTTCGACGTGGTGGACGCGCACGACGTCGTCATCGGCACGGCGCTCCGGCGGGACATCCATCGACGTAAACTTCGGCACCGGGCCGTGCACATCTTCTGGCTGCGACCCGACGGGTCGCTGAGCCTGCAACGTCGTTCCTTCGCCAAGGACAACTGCCCGGGACTCCTGAGCAGCTCCTGCGCCGGTCACGTCGACGCCGGAGAGGACTACCACGCCGCCGCCTTGCGGGAATTACGAGAGGAGCTGGGATTCGCGGTCCGGCCGGAGGACCTGACCGAGATCGATTACGCGCCTTGTCACGCGCAACTGGGACATGAGTTCGTCCGCAGCTACCTGCTCAGGGGCCAGCATGCCGTCACCTTGGCCGAGTCGGAGGTGGACTCCTTGGTCTGGCGGACGCCGGGAGAGGTCGTTTCGTGGGCGGAGCAGGCGCCCGGGCTGTTCGCGCCTCCGTTGCTCCACCTCCTGGCACGCAAAGGGGTCAGGGCGGCGCTGGGCCTGCCAGCGTAAAGGTTTGAACTGGGCGGCCTCGGCCCGTGATATGACGAGGTGTCCGACCATCCGCCATCGAACCCCGAAGCTCCCGTAGTGGTGCCTTGGTATCATTGGCTCTGGGTGGCCCCGCTGGCCTTGCTCTTACGTCTGTGGATCGCCACGCTCCGCTTTCGTCGACACGGAGACGGCATCGACGACCGCGCGGGGCCCTTCGTCCTCCTGCTCTGGCATGACAAGCTGTTCATCGCCCCGTGGATCGCCCAACGTTGCCTGAGCCGCCCCGTCACGGCCCTCATCAGCACCAGCAAGGACGGCGCCTGGCTGGTCGCCTTCTTCCGGCTGATGGGCCTGGCCGCCGCCCGCGGTTCGTCCAATCGCCGCGGCGCCGCCGCGCTCGTCTCCTTGACCCGCGCGCTGCGGGCCGGACAACACGCCGGCATCACGCCCGACGGCCCCAAGGGTCCCGCGCTCAAGTGCAAGGAGGGCGCGGTCGCTTTGGCGAAACTGGCTCGTCGTCCCTTCGTGGTGCTGGGCATCCGCTATCGCTCGTGCTGGCGGCTGGGCAGCTGGGACCGCTTCGCGTTGCCGATTCCCTTTTCCGTCGTGGAGCTGACCTTCGTCGCGGAACCTCTGCCGGCGGAAGGGGAGACCGATGCCGCGGTCGCCGGCCGCCTGGAAGCGCGGCTCAACGAACTGTCGCAAGACCCCGCCTGATGATCAGCCT
>JBDLWC010000028.1:0-2852 GCA_039804485.1 Verrucomicrobiota bacterium | reverse complement strand
CCGAGTCAGCCGCGTCCGGAGGGCAGGGGACGATCGTCTACGTCGTCGCCGAGACGGGCATGTGTCCGGAATGGTATCAGCAGCGGATCGACATCCCGCTCTTCGTCGTCGCCTCGCGGGTTCCTTACGTCAGCGTCGCCTTGCCGGCGATCCGGCCGTCCGGGCTGAATTACAATCTCGCGCTTGAATTGGAATCACAGGCGCTCCCGCTGCCGCTGGCCAGCCGGCCGGACGCCCTCATCGCCAAGCACTTCGAGGCCGCCTTGCCGGCTATCAAGACGCAGGCTTTCACCTCGGCTGCGGTCAAGGCCACCGCCAGCTACCTGATCAACAAGTCCTCCGAAGAGGCCGCCCATCGGGCCGGCGCCGGCACCGGCGCCGCGCTTTGGTCGTTGGCCACCAAGGTCGGCACCGCCGTCTACACGGTGGGTACGACCAACGCCGACCTGCGTAACTGGTCAGCCTTGCCCGCCCGGTTCTCCGTCGCCCGTTTCGAGGCCCGCCCCGGCCAGAAACTGACCGTCGCGGGGCGTCCGGAGGCCTCGCTGACCCTGCCCGCGGGCAAGGTTCTGCTTGTAAGCCTCAAGTCCACGCAGGAAAATCAACCCGTCGTCCTGCGTTGTACGACGCTCATCCCATGAAATCCCTCCTGCCTCTCCTTTCGCTCGGCCTGCTGGCCGGCTGCACCACCATCCTGGAGACCGGCGACAAGTTGGAGCGCGGCCTGACTCCGCCCGACGCCGTCAACTACGCCACCACGCGCCCGGAGGGCGGTTTCTCCACGCAGCTGAACGACACGCGGATCGGCGACAAGATCGAGCTGCTCGCCGCGCGCAAGTCCAAGACCGAAGGCGGCTTCACCCGCGTGCAGTTCGACCTGCGCAACGGCTCCTACCTCCGCCGGACGGTCAACCTCAGCTTCGAATGGCTTGCCGCCGACGGCACGGTGATCGAGTCCCAGCCCAACTGGATCGTCACGCCGCTGGAGCCGGGCGCCCTCACCACGGTCACCGCCACCGCGCTCAAGGCTCAGTCCGCCGAGTGCCGCCTCCGTCTCATCTCTCGCTGATCATCCCCATGCACAAACTCTCCCTCCTCGCCAGCGCCCTGCTCATCGTCGGGTGCGGCACGCCCGCGACCTACAAGGACCCCAGCGGACGCGAGCTCGTCGTCAGCCTCGACAAGGCGAACATCCAGGACTTCGCCACCGCGGGCTCGCAGATGCTCCAGTCGATGGTTTCTTCTCCGGCTTTCGCCAAGGGCGCGCCGGTGCTCCGGCTCGGCACGGTCACCAACGACACCGCCGATAACTTCGACACCGGTCTGCTCCTCTCCAAGATCACCGTCCCGCTGGTCAACGCCGGCCGCGTGACCTTGTTGGACGGCGAACTCATCGAAGACTCCTCCCGCCGGCCGATGCCCGAGTTCGTGCTCAAGGGCAAGATCCTCGAGGACCGCTCCAACGCCGGCAGCACCCGCCAGAGCTCTTTTGTCTTCCAGCTGACCTTGGTCGACGCCAAGCGCGGCGTGGTCGTCTGGCAGGAAGAGAAGATCGTCACCAAGCAGGGCACCAAGAACGCCGTCGGATTCTGACAATCTGCCGCCGCCATTTGACCTTCTCCCGACCTGCGTCTCCCTCCGGTGATGCAGGTTGATTTTTTGATCGTCGGCCAAGGCCTGGCGGGCTCTTTGCTCGCCCAGGAGCTCCGCCGTCGCGGTCGCGCCGTCCACGTCGTGGACGACGGTTGGAAGTCGGCGTCGTCGCAGGTCGCCGCCGGCCTGATGACCCCGCTGACGGGGCGTCGTTTCACCCTGACGAAGGATTATCCTGCTTTGTTCGCCTCGGCGGCCGCCCGGCTGACCGTACTCGGCGTCTTCCGGCCGACCCAGGTCTACCGGATGTTCGTCGATGACGAGCAGCGGGCCAAGGGGCTCAAACGGACCGAGTGCGACAGCTGCCGCCCTTTCATCGCCCGGATCACCACCGCACGCGGCGAGCTCGACGCCGGGCTGGCCGATGATTTCGGCGGCGCGCTGATGAACGGAGCGTGGGTGGATCTGCCGAAGCTGCTCGCTGACGCGCGCGCCGACCTGGTGGCCGCCGGCGCCTTGACCGAGGCTGCGTTCTCGCCTGAGGAAGTCGTCGTCAGCGACACCGGGGTGGCCTGGCGACAGGTCCGCGCCGGTGCGATCGTCTATTGTGACGGCTACAAGTCGGCGCAGCGCGGGCCGTTCAAGTATCTGCCTTGGCAGCCTGCGAAGGGCGAGGCCCTCACGCTGCGCGCCGACGTCGCCGACCGGCCGTTCATCCTGAACCGGGAAGGCTGGGCCTTGCCGCTGGGGCAGGGTGTCTGGCGCACCGGGACGAACTGGCAGTGGGATCGGCTGGACGAGGCTCCGACCGAGCCGCAGAAGGAGAAGCTCATCCGCCGTTTCCGAGGTTATTTCGGCCAGGATGTCCAGGTCGACGTCGCCGCCCACGTCGCCGGCGTCCGTCCCTGCACCTCGGATAATCATCCCTTCATGGGCACGCACCCTCAGCAGCCGCGTACGCACCTCTTCGGCGGACTCGGGCCTCGCGGGACCGTCTGGGCTCCGGCCATGGCGGAAGAGATGGCGGCCTACCTTTGCGAAGGCCGGGCGCTGCGGAAAGAATGCGACCTCGCGCGGTTCCCCGCGGCGTAGGCTTACTTCTTCTTCGTCTTGGCGGCCTTGGCGGGCTTCGCCGCGTCCTTGGCGACCAGGAAGTCGACGGCGAGCAGGTAGCCTTCGAAGCCCAGGCCCGTGATCACGCCCTCGCAGGCGGAGGCGGTGACGGACTTGTGGCGGAACTCCTCGCGCTTGTAGATGTT
>JBDLWC010000027.1:0-3532 GCA_039804485.1 Verrucomicrobiota bacterium | reverse complement strand
TGGGGCCCGGCCTTGCTTGAAGGACTGATGCTTCGCTTAGCCGATGGCCTTGGCGACCAGATCGTCGAGCTTCTTGCCATCGACGGCGAAGGCGCGGATGCCTTCGGCGGTCTTCTCGGTGGCCATGGCGTCTTCGTTGTGGTGCCAGCGGAATTCCTTCTCGCCCCAGGCCTTGGCGGCTTCGCCTTCGGCCTTGGCCGCGGCTTCGTCGAGGACCTTCGGTACGGCGGCCGAGTCCTTGGAGAGCTCGTCGAGGAGGTTCGGGGCGATGGTCAGGAGGTCGCAACCGCAGAGGGCCTTGATCTGGCCGACGTTACGGAAGGAGGCGCCCATGACCTCGGTCTTGATGCCGTTGCGCTTGTAGTAGGCGAAGATGCGGCGGACGGACTGTACGCCGGGGTCGTTGGCGCCCGAGGAGGCGGCTTCGTTCCAGTTGGCGCCCTGGGCCTTCTTATGCCAGTCGTAGATGCGGCCGACGAAGGGCGAGATCAGCTGGACCTTGGCGTCGGCGCAGGCAACGGCCTGGGCGAACGAGAAGAGGAGGGTGAGGTTGCAGCGGATGCCTTCCTTTTCGAGCTCCGCGGCAGCCTGGATGCCTTCCCAGGTGGAAGCCATCTTCACGAGGATGCGCTCCTTGGGGATGCCGGCGGCCTTATATAGGGCGATCAGCTCACGGGCCTTGGCGACGGTGGCGGTCTTGTCGAACGAGAGCCGGGCGTCGACTTCGGTGGAGACGCGGCCGGGGACGATCTTGAGGATCTCGGTGCCGAAGGAGATGAGGAGCGCGTCGACGGCGGCCTGGACGCCCTTGCTCTTGTTGTCCTGGGCGGCCTTCTGGAGGAGCGCCTGGTACTCGGGCATCTGGACGGCCTTGAGGATGAGGCTCGGATTGGTCGTGGCGTCCAGAGGCTTGAAGGCCTTCATGGCGGCGAAGTCGCCGGTGTCGGCGACGACTTTGGTGTGTTGGCGAAGCTGTTCGAGGGCGTTCATGAGAGAAGGAGCCCAAGCGTGTTAAAGGACTCAGGCTTGTCCAGCCCGTCCCGAAAAAACGGGCGAAAGCCGGCCTGCTTCCATGTCTCGCTTGTTTTAGCCTGCGGGGTGGTGCAAATTGGCTCATGCGAATCAAGGTCAAGCAGGCGCTCGCCTCGGAGCAGGCGCTGCAAGGCGTCACGGTCTCCGGCTGGGTCCGTACCCGCCGCGACGCCAAGGACTTCTCCTTCATCGAGCTCAACGACGGGTCCGCGTTCAAGAACCTGCAGGTGGTCGTCGATCTCGCGACGCCCGGCGCCGAGCACCTGAAGGAAGCGCTGACCGGCTCCTCGGTCAGCGTGGACGGCGAACTCGTGCCTTCGCCGGCCAAAGGCCAGAAGTGGGAACTGAAGGCCACGGCTTTCCGCCTGCTGGGCCGCGCCGACGAGACCTTCCCGCTTCAGAAGAAAGGGCACACCGTCGAGTTCCTCCGGACGATCCCGCACCTGCGCGCCCGGACCAACCGGCTGGGTTCGATGATGCGTGTGAGGAGCCGCATGGCCATGGCCGTGCATGCGTTCTTCCAGCAGCGCGGCTTCGCGTATGTCCACACGCCGATCGTGACCGCCAGCGATTGCGAGGGCGCCGGCGAGCTTTTCCGCGTCACGACCCTCGACCCGGCCGCCCCGCCGAAGACGCCGGAGGGCCAGGTCGACTGGTCCGCCGATTTCTTCGCCAAACAGGCCTATCTGACGGTCTCAGGCCAGCTTGAAGGCGAGACCCTCGCCTGCGCCTTGGGCGATGTCTACACGTTCGGCCCGACGTTCCGCGCCGAGAACTCCCATACCAGCCGCCACGCCAGCGAGTTCTGGATGATCGAGCCGGAGATGGCATTCTGCGACCTCGAGGGCGATATGCGCTGCGCCGAGGAGCTCGTGAAACACCTCGTCCGGACGGCCCTGGAGCAGTGCTCCGACGAGCTCGAATTCTTCAATGCTTACGTCGACAAAGGCCTGCTGGAGCGGCTGCGATTCGTGTCCGAGCGACCGTTCGCGCGCGTGACCTACACCGAGGCGGTCGAGCTGCTGCTGCAGTCCGGTCGCGCCTTCGAGTATCCGGTCGTCTGGGGCGAGAACCTGCAGTCCGAACATGAGCGCTACCTGACCGAGGAGCATTTCAAGCGCCCCGTCACCGTCTACGACTACCCGAAGTCCGCGAAGCCTTTTTATATGCGTCAGAACGACGACGGCAAGACCGTCGCCGCCATGGACGTGCTGGTGCCGGGCGTCGGCGAGATCGTGGGCGGCAGCCAGCGCGAAGAGCGGCTCGATCGGCTCGTGGCGGCTATGCAGGCCCACGGGCTGGACCTCGGCTCTTATGCCTGGTACGTCGACACCCGTCGTTACGGGTCCGTGCCGCATGCCGGCTTCGGCCTCGGTTTCGAGCGCCTGCTCATGTTCGTCACCGGCGAAGGCAATATCCGTGACGTCATCGCCTACCCGCGGACGCCCGGCCACGCCTGAGCCCTGGTCGGCCTACTTCTGGCGGGTCAGCTCGAGGATCGCGCGCGCCGTGGCGCAGTCATGCCTTACCATCTGCTGGCTGGGCGTCGCCGGCTTGGCGTCCTTCGCCGGCGGCGCCCGGTTGGCAGCGGCGAAGACCGGTGAGGTCGATGCCGCCATGCCGACCGCGTTGCCGTAGGCGTCGATGATGGGGCCCCCGCTGGAGCCGCGGGCATAATCGGCCGTGATCTGCATGAAGACCGCGCCTTTGCGGTCCGGTTCGTTCATGCGCGCATAGCGCGCGATGATGCCTTCCGAAAGGCAGCCGAAGCTGTTCGCCGGGTGGCTGTAGCAGCGGATGGGGGTGCCGGCGGGGGCGTCGTCACGCAAGGGAAGGAAGGCGAGGTCTTTGGCGTCGATGCGGAGCAGGGCGACGTCGTGGGCCTTGTCGGCCGCCAGGACTTCCATGACCGGGAAGAACCGGCCGTCGGCGGTCATCACGCCCATCACCTCGCCGTTGTCGCCGGCGGCGACGTGATGGTTCGTCGCGATGACGCCGTCGCTCGTGACCGCGAAGCCGCTCGCCGACGTGTTGTGCCACTTGGAGCACTTGTCGCACTTGTAGGACGAACCGATGAGCACCGTGGCCCGGGCGCCACGGCGACGGATTTCCGCGCCGTCGAGCGTCGGACCGGAGGGCGGGGCCATGGGCGCGATGGTCACCGCGTCCGTCCGCGTGCGGCGGCACTGTTCGAGCCGGACGTCACGCTTGAGCGCGCCGCCACCGTGCTCGGCGAGCGCATGGGTCGCCGACTCCAGTTGATGGAAGAGCTGTCGGTCGTCGGCGGCGTTGTCGACGTCGACGCCAGGAATCGTCGAAGCAGCGAGGAACAGCACGGCGAGGAGCGTGGGGCAGGGCATGCAGGTACTGAAGCAGGCGGAAGAGAAGTGACGAGCCTATCGATGCGTATCCGCCGAGAGGATACGTGCGGTCGGTCCGGCCGCACATCCATGTCCGAGGGCGCGCCTGTACCAAGTATGTGGCGGCCGAGTGGGGATGA
>JBDLWC010000026.1:0-3630 GCA_039804485.1 Verrucomicrobiota bacterium | reverse complement strand
CAGGTCTTTATTAGCGATCCAGCCGAAGAACCTGAGTTCGTCGCACAGGCTGAGGATGCCGATCAACCTCCTGATGATCAGCAGCCTTTGCTCACGCCTTAAGCCGCAGTGGATATTAGCGGCCCCAAGAAATTCAGCCGCATGGATCTCGTGGGTTGGCGCAAGTCCATGCGTTTCTTGTGCCCAGCTGCGGAAGTCCAGAAGCTTCCGGTCGATTCCGTGCCAGTCTGCATGGTGAACCCCGAATCCTGCTAGGATATAGTGTTTAGTCGGTGAATTAGTCAGGCCTGGGTCGCCGCTTTCGTCGAGGTAGATGAAATGCATCAACCAACCTGTTCCTTTGAACTTGGCTGGTCGATTGGCGGAATCACCTATGCGCAGGGTAGGGACAGCACCACGTGCTGTCCTCGTGCAAAAGTGCAAATCGGCCTGCGGCCTGTGCAAAGGTGCAAAAGTGAGAGTCAGTTGATCGGGTAGGGTTGAGCGGCTCGCTCAACCGCGGTTGACCGGGCCGGTCAGCCACCCTCGAGACAAAGGTTTTCACTTAAACGGAAACCGGAGACCGGATGATGGGCTAGGGGTGTCATTCCGGGTGTCGGGTGACGGCCACGGGTGCCGGGGGGTTCAGGCGTCAGCCGCTCGGGGGTCAGCCGCGGAAACCAGAAGCCGATGGCCGATGGCTGAAAAGCCGACTCCTGAATCACCGATGCCCAGGTGGCCGTCACCCGTCACCTGAAGTCATGTGGCACCGCCGCCTCCTTTCCGGTTCCCCTTTGCTTCCGACCCGCCCGCAAAAAAGCCCCCGAGTCCGGGGGCTTGATGGTCAGTCGGATCGGCGCGGCTTACTTCGCGCGGGCCTTGATGAAATCGATGTTATGCTTCACCTGGGGCACGCTGTCCTTCCAGTCGGCTTCGTGCTCGATGGAGACATGGCCGTCGAATTTCTGGCGGACGAGTTCCTTGAGGCAGCCGTCCGCGTCGACCACGCCCTGGCCGGCGACGACCACGGGGGAGGCGCCGAACTTCTGCTTGTCCTTGAAGTGCACGCTGACGATGCGGCCTTCGAGGATGCGCAGGCAGTCGACGGGCTTGAGGTTCGAGGTCGCCCAGTGGCCGAGGTCGGCGCAGGCGCCGAGGCGCGCGTCGCGGCTTTCGACGACGCCGAGGATGTAGAGGGGGTTCCAGACCTTGTACTTAGGCTTGTCCATGGATCCGCCGTGCTCGTGGAAGGCGACCTTGATGTCGAATTCCTTGGCCGCGGCCTCCCAATGGACGACCTGTTCGGTGGCCTCGGTGCAGACCGCGTACAGGCCCATCTTCTTGGCGAAGGCCATGATCGCGCGGACCTCTTCCTGGTTCTTGGCCGCGACCACGCCGTAATTGACGGCGTGGACGCCTTGGCGGGCGAGCTCGGTTTGGAGCTCGGCGATGGCGGCCTCGGACATCGTGTGGTGGATCTTCTCCTTCGAGCCCGGCTTAAGCGTCTGCCCGGGGAACATCTCGATCAGGTTGCCGCCGGCTTCTTTGGTCTTGGCGACGGCTTCGAAGAACGAGAACTCCTTGAAGGTGTAGGCCTGGGCGCCGATGAACCAGCCGTTCTGGCGGAGCGTTTCAGGGATCGGATCGGCGCCAAGGGAAGCGGCCGCGGCGAGGGCGAGGAGGGTGAGGAAACGCATAGGGATGGGTACGCGGATCAAGGAAGTCACCTAGGGTTGCCTAGGTCAAGACCCCCTCGGAACGAGGCTGGCGGAAAAGCCCTGCGCTTGGTCCCCTTGCGGATGTCTTGGACCGACCTTTGGCTGACCCTGCGCGACTGGTGGGCCGCCCGCCGTCCGCCCGACCGCTTCGGCGCCTGGGGCGAGCGTCAGGCCGAGGCATTCTACCGTCGCCAAGGCGGGCGGTGCCTCGCCCGCAATTGGCGGCACGGCCGCGATGAATTGGACTTGGTGGTGAGGGAGGGGTCCGTGCTCGTGTTCGTCGAAGTCAAGACCCGCCATGCCGATGAGGCCGGGAAAGGGTATTGGGCGGTGAATCGACGGAAAAAGAGGGCCTTGCGGCGGGCGGCCGGCGCCTGGATCCGCCAAATCGGGGGAGGGTGTCATACGCGGTTCGACGTCGTGGAAGTTCTGGTTTGCAACCAAGGCACCGTCCGCCTCCTTCAACACCGTGGCGAAGTCCTCTTCGGACGCCGCCGTTTCTAGACTCCGATGTCCGACACCGACCGTCATCCGTTCCTCTCCGGCCTCAGCAAGCACCGCGGCGCCCAGCCGACTTGCGTGGTCATTTTCGGCGCTTCCGGCGACCTGGCCGCCCGCAAGCTCCTGCCGGCCCTTTACAACCTGGCCGTCGACAGCCTCCTCCCGGCCGAATTCCACCTCATCGGCTTCGGACGCAAGCCGGTGCCCGACGCCGAGTTCCGCACCCAGGCCGCGGCCGACATCAAGAAGTTCTCCCGGCGCGAGTTCCGCCCCGACATCTGGAAGCGGGTCGAGGACAACACCTCCTATCAGGCCGGCGGTTACGACGACCCCAAGGCTTTCGCCGCCCTGAAGGAGCAGATCCAAGCCGCCGAGAAACGCGCCGGCCGTCCCTTGCAGGTCGTGTTCTACGTCTCGACCCCTCCTTCGGTCTTCGAGGCCATCCTCGAGAACCTCGGCCAGTCCGGCCTCGCCGCCCGCGGCCTCGGCACCGAGCTCGAAAGCAAGGTCATCATCGAGAAGCCGTTCGGCAAGGACCTCGCCTCCGCGGTGCACCTCAACGCCGTCGCCGCCCGTAATTTCCGCGAACCGCAGATCTACCGCATCGACCACTACCTCGGCAAGGAGACGGTGCAGGACCTGCTCGTGCTGCGTTTCGCCAACCCGATCTTCGAGCCCCTCTGGAACCGACGCCACGTCGACCACGTGCAGATCACCGTCGCCGAGGAGCTCGGCGTCGGCGGACGCGGCGGCTATTACGACGGCAGCGGCGCGACGCGCGATATGCTGCAGAACCACACGATGCAGCTGCTCGCGCTCGTCGCGATGGACCAGCCCCGCTCCCTCTCGGCCGAGCACATCCGCGACGAGAAGGTCAAGCTGCTCGAATCCATCCAACCCCTGCGCCTCGGCGCCGGCGGCGACGCCGTCCGCGCCCAGTACGGCGAAGGGCTCTCCGGCGGCGAGAAGGTCCCCGGCTACCTCGCCGAGAAGGACATCCCCGCCGACTCCGCGACGGAGACCTTCTGCGCGCTGCGTCTCTCCATCGAGAACAGCCGCTGGTCCGGCGTGCCGTTCTACATGCGTTCCGGCAAGCGCCTCGCCCGGCGCGTCTCCGAGATCGCCATCCAGTTCAAGCAGCCGGAGTCCGGTCTCTTCGCCGGCGACGCCCGTTACGACCTCGCCCCGAACCGTCTGGTGATCCAGATCCAGCCCGACGAAGGCACCACGCTCGTCCTCAATTCCAAGGTGCCCGGCCTCGAGCCGCGCACGCAGCCGGTGCGCCTGAGTTTCCGCTACGCCACGACCTACGGTTCCAACACGCCCGAGGCCTACGAACGTCTGATCCTCGACGGCATCGTCGGCGACCGCACGCTCTTCATCCGCGGCGACGAGACGGAGGCCTCCTGGCGCCTCTTCACGCCGCTCCTGC
>JBDLWC010000025.1:0-12369 GCA_039804485.1 Verrucomicrobiota bacterium | reverse complement strand
GTCGGCCGTACCATGCAGGATAAGCACCGGCGGATCGGCGCGGTCGCACTGTCTTTCAGGCAGGTAGGCGGCCTGTCCTGCGGCGGACACGCCCGGGACGTCCCCATTGCCGTGCCTGGAGAAGTTCATGACGCCGTAGAAATCGATGACGGCGGAGACCTTCGCGGAAACCTGCGCGGCCGGATCGCCGCCCGGACCGGTCTTGTCGTCCGAAAGGCCGACCATGAGCGCGAGGTAACCGCCGGCCGAACCGCCGGCGACGGCGATCTTATCCGGATGCACCCCGAGCTCCTTCGCATGCGCGCGCACCCAGCGGACGGCATCGCGGCAGTCGGCGATGTTGCGCGGCCAGACGCCCGGCTTGTCCTTCGGCCCCAGCACGTAGTTGCAGCTGACGACGACGTAGCCCGCGCGGCAGAGATCGGCGCTGATGCTGGCGGAGCGGTGCTCCGCCTTGTCGCCGCCGGTGAACCCGCCGCCATGGATGAAGACCACCGCCGGACGATCGGCGCGAGCGGGGCCGAGCGGGAAATAAAGGTCGAGCTTCTCATCACGGGCTTCTCCGAGGAAAGGGATGTCGCTCAGGCGGAAGACCAGCCGGGCCGAGGAAGCGGTGAGGGAGGCCTCGGCGGCCAGCGCGGGGATCTCCGCGACGGCGACTTTGGTCATCTCGCGGATAGCCAGCCCGGCGGGGTCCGCGGCGAAGGCGGAAGTCGCCGCGAGAAGCAGGAGGAACGGACGCATGAAGGGCGGGGCAGGAACTTCCTACCCCGCCCTTGCAGGCAGTCAACGCGTCAGCCGGGCGCTCAGGCCAGGGCGTGGGCGTAGCCGTCGACGATGGCCTGCAACGAGGCCTCGACGAGGTTCTCGCTGACGCCGACCGTGCCCCAGGAGGCTTTGCCGTCGGAGGAGCGGATGACCACGCGGGTCTTCGCCGCGGTGCCGTCGGCGCCGCCGAGGATGCGGACCTTGTAGTCCACGAGGCTGACCTTGGCGAGCCTCGGGAAGGACTTCACGAGCGCGGCGCGCAAGGCCTGGTCGAGGGCGTGCACCGGTCCGTCGCCTTCGGCGACCGTGAGGGCCTCCTTGCCGGCGATGGTGACGCGCACGACGGCTTCGCAATAAGCGGAGCCCTTGGCGCCACGGGCCGTGACGTGATAAGAGGCGACCTCGAACGGCGCGGCCTTGCTCTTGCCGATATGCCGACGGAGCAGGAGCGCGAGCGAGGCTTCGGCGTCCTCGAAACTCCAGCCGCCGTGCTCGAGCTTCTTCAGTTCGTCGAGCGCGGTCGCGGTGGCGGGCGAATCGCGGTCAAGGTCGATGCCGAGCGCCTTCGCCTTGAGGACGATGTTGCTCCGGCCGGACTGGTCGCTGACGAGGACGGTGCGCTCGTTGCCGACGACGGTCGGGTCGACGTGCTCATAGGCGGCGGAGAACTTGCGGACGGCGTCGACGTGCGTGCCGCCCTTATGGGCGAAGGCCGCGGTGCCGACCCACGGGCGACGCGGATCGGGGGCGAGGTTGGCGACGCCGTCGACGAAGCGGGAAAGGCCGGCCAGGCCCTTGAGCGAGGTCGAGGAGACGCACTTCCACCCGAACTTGAGCTGGGCGCAGGGGATCACGGCGGTGAGGTCGCAGTTGCCGGTGCGCTCGCCGATGCCGTTGACGGTGCCCTGGACGTGCGAAGCGCCGGCCTCGAGCGAGGCGAGGGCGTTGGCGAGACCGAGGCCGGCGTCGTCGTGGGTATGGATGCCGACCGGCGTCTTCTTGAGGGCGGCGAGGGCCGCCCGGGTGGCCGCGGCGACCTCCGCGGGCAGCGAGCCGCCGTTGGTGTCGCAGAGCACCACGCGGTCGGCGCCGCCTTCGGCGGCGGCGAGCATGGAAGCGATGGCGTAAGCCGGATCCTCCTTCCACCCGTCGATGGCGTGCTCGCAGTCGTAGACGACCTCGCGGCGGTGGGACTTCAGGAAAGCGACGGTGTCGCGGATCATCTCGAGGTTCTCCTCGGGCGAACAGCGGAGCACCTCGCGGACATGGAGGGCCGAGGTCTTGCCGTAGATGGTGACGACCGGCGTCTCGACCTCGAGCAGGCCGCGCACCTGGGCGTCGTCCGCGGCGCGGATGCCCTTGCGGCGGGTCGACCCGAAGGCCGCCAGCTTCGCGTGCTTGAACTTGATCTTCCGGGCCCGGGCGAAGAACTCGACGTCGCGGGGATTCGAACCCGGCCAGCCGCCCTCGATGTAGGTCATGCCGAAGCGTTCGAGCTCGGCGGCGATGCGCAGCTTGTCATCGACGGAGAAATGAATGCCCTGCCCCTGCGAGCCGTCGCGGAGGGTGGTGTCATAGATTTCGATGGAGCGTGCCATGGTCGTGTGGTGGTGAAAGGAAGGTAAAGGGAGGGGGCCGTTCCGGGCGCCGCGGAACGGGGAGTCGCCCGTCGGGCGTTCCGTTCAGCGGGCTCAGAGCCCGATGAGGGTAATGATCGCCGGAATGATGGCACGACCAGCCGCGGAGCGGAGGCAGGTCGAAGACTGGGCCAGGGATTCCATGACGAAGACCGATATAACGGGGTCGGCCGCCCGCGGAGTCAAAGGCAAAGGTCGGCGACCTCGGTCAAGGCTCGCCAAATAGGCCATATTTGCCCATTAAAAGGCCCATGCCCCGCTTGTACGCCCTGCTCTTGCTGTTGGTCGGGCCCGCGTCCCTCTCCGCCCAGTGGCAGATTTTCGCGGAGAAACTTCCGGCTTCCGGCGCCTGGGCCACCTACCGCATGGAGACCATCCGCGAAGGCCGGACGGCCTCGACCAGCGAACTGCGGTTCTCCGTCCGTCCAGGCCGGGAAGTCGACGGAAAGTCCCACGTGTGGTTCACCGTGGAACCCGTGATGTGGCTGGGCTCGCACGAGCGGGCCCCCCTGCGCCTCTTGGTGCGACCCGACATGGATCGGGCCGCCGCGAGCCGACTGATCGAGAATTCCGCCGAGATCGTCTTTTCCAATCCCGTGAAAGGGCCGTACCACATGACACGGGCGGACATCGCCTGGGTCTCGGACTGGGCGAAGCTGACCTATACGAGCGAACTCACGCCCGACGAGCCGGCCAAGGAAGAGGTCGTCGCGGCCGGACGCGGCTTCGCCTGCGAACGGCTGCGCATGGTCGCGTCGACGACCACGGATCCTCCGATGGTCTCGAAACAGGTGCTGGAGTTCCGCGGCCAGGTCTGGCGCAGCGAGGAAGCCGCGTTCGGCGTGGTGCGGGCCGAATGGGAGGAACGCACGACCAAAGGGTCGAAGATCAAATCCGAGACCAAGCGGCTGACCCTGCTCGCGCAAGGCAAGGAGACGCCGCCGGCCGAACCGGTCGACCGCGGCCGTGATTTCTCGGTCTGGCGGCTGATCTTCGGGCGCTGAGCTCAGCGCGCCGAAGGGTCCCAAGAGTCTGCGCCGCCCAGCACCTTCGCCGGCGTGACGGCCTGGACCGACAGGACGGGCCTGGCCCACCTGACGCGGGCGGAAACGTCACCCCCCGGGCCGGTCGATTCGGCTTCCTGGAAACGGGCGGTCTTCTCGCGCTCAGGCTGTCGCCAATTATCCCAACCCTCCTTGCGGACACACGCGCCCAGGCGACAACGCAGGTAGAGGGCGGCGCCATGCTCCCGCCACGGTCTGGCCAGATAGGTCTGGGCGCCGGGCTCGGCCCGCATGCCCACGTCGCAATCCGCGAAAACCAGGCCGTAAGGCTGCTCCGGCGGAGTGGACGGAGCGGCGACATAGCCTTTGCCGAGCACCCGGATATCACACCGTTCGAAAAAAGCCGTCGCCGGACCGAAGATGAAATCGACCGTGCCCGCGATCGCGCATCGGTCGAAGAAGTGCCGTCCCCGGCTGACCAGCAAGGTGTCTTGACGTCCGAGCAAGACGCATCGCCGGAAAACGACCCGGTCGCCGTCGACGCGCAAAGCGACGGCCTGGCCGACTTTTCGCGAGGCGTTCTCGACGGACAGGTCCTGCGCCTCGAAAGCGTCGGCATCGACGCGGAACACCCACGATTCGGACGTCCCCACGGGCCGCCCTGCGGCGTCGAGATCGTTGGCGTTGCGCTCCAGCACGACCTTCGTCCGCTCCGAGCCGGCTCCGCGCAACAGGATCGGGCCGGCCTCGCGAGGAATCCGGACCCGCTCCGCATATGACCCGGGCCCGACCTCGATGACCCAGCGCTTCCGGCCGTCTTTCTTCAGCGGGGCGGCCGCCACCGCCGAGCGGATGTCATGGAACGCCTTCGGGTCGGCCGCGTCGACGCGCGCGTCGGCAGGCTCCGGCTCCGACAGAGCCCAGAGCGGCAGGCATGCGAAGAAAACCGCCACGAGGCTTGACCGGGGCATCGGCGCAGGATGGCGCCCGGCCCGGCGCGAGGCAAGTCCGGCGCCCCAAAAGGACCAGCCCACCCGGGTTGAATCGGATGGGCCGGCGTTAAATGGTGGCCTGAGTCGGAATCGAACCAACGACACGACGCTCTTCAGGCGTCTGCTCTACCAACTGAGCTATCAGGCCAATTAACTGGACGTTCAGAAGGACAAAGCCCCCCTGCCCTGTCAATCCGACAAGGAAGGAGGGCCTAAAAAGCCCTTAGAAGGCGAATTTCCAAGGCGCCAGGCGACGCTGGACCTCGGCGATGACTTCGGCCTCGCCGGCCTCGCCCTTGTCCGAGACGAAAGTCACGGAGAAACGGACGAACGAACCGCAGTCATCCCACGGCACGGTGGAGATGAGGTGTTCGGTGATCATCCACTGCGAGAAGGCCTCGCCGGATTCGAAGCTCACCGTGCCGGACGGACCGGTGGCGGACTTCGGGGCGGGCATGTAGAGGAAGAATCCGGCGCCGGGCTTGCGGACCTGGAACCCGAGCTTGGCGAGCACGCCGACGAGCTGGTCCATGCGGCGGGAATACTTGGCGGCGATGGCCTTCGGGATGGAGACCTCGTCGAGGCCCGCGGCGCCGGCCTTCTGGATGCCGAGGAACTGACCGGAGTCGGAATTGTCCTTCACGTCGCCGTAAGCCCGGACAAGCAAGGCGTTGCCGGCGACGAAGCCGATGCGCCAGCCGGTCATGTTGTGGCTCTTGGAAAGCGAGTGCAGCTCGAGGGCCACGTCCTTCGCGCCCGGGACCTGCAGGATCGAGACCTGTTCGGCGCCGAAGTGCAGCGAACCGTAGGCGGCGTCCTGGATGACGATGAGGTTATGCTGCTTGGCGAAGGCGACGACTTCCTCGAAGAACTTACGCGTGGCGACGGCGCCGGTCGGGTTGTTCGGGTAGTTGAGGACGAGCACCTTGGCCTTGGCGAGGACGTCGGCGGGGACGGACTTCAGGTCCGGCAGGAAACCGTTCTCGGCGGTGAGCTTCAGGTTGTGCACGAGACCGCCGTAGTACTTGGCGTGCGTGCCGAACACCGGATAGCCCGGGACGGTCATCAGGACGTAATCGCCGGGATTGATGAAGCAGGCGGGCAGGATCGAGAGCGCGGCCTTGGAGCCGATCGAGTGGAGGACCTCGGTCTCCGGATCGACGGTCACGCCGAACAGGTTCTTCATGTAGCGGGCGGCGGCCTGCTTGAAGTCCGCGCCGCCGTTGTCGGCGTAGCCGCGGTTCTCAGGCTTGGCGGCCTCGGTCTGCAGCGCCTTGACCACCATCGGGAAAGCCATCTCGTCGGGCTCGCCGACGCCGAGGTCGATCAGGGCGACGTCGGGCTTGGCCTTCTTGGCGGCGGCCTTGGCGCGCTTGATCTTCTCGAACTTGTAGATGGCGGTCGACTTGCCGTAATTGACGCCGCCGATGCGTTCGGCGAAGAGCTGCTGGAGGTAGGAGTCGGACATGGTGATAAGGCCCTAAAAAGAAGGGCAAGACGGCCGAAGGCAAGCGGACTCCGCCCCCGGCCTTGCCACGGGCGCGCCGACGACGAGAATGGCGGCATGGAAACCCGCCCCGAGGCCCTTGTCCGCGATCAGAGCAGCCGCCGGTCGGCCTGGCGGCCGGCCGGCCTCATCATCCTCTGCCTGACCGTCGGCGGCCTCGGCTCGGCCGCCACGATGCCCGAGATCAAAGGATGGTACGCCGGCCTCGCCAAGCCGCCCTTCAATCCGCCCAACTGGATCTTCGGTCCGGTCTGGTCGACGCTCTACGTCTTCATGGCCTTGGCGGCGTCGAACGCCTGGGCAGACCGGTCGGCCCGCCGGATATTCTTCGTCATCCTGCTGGTGAACGCGCTCTGGTCCCTCCTCTTCTTCGGCCTGCACCAGCCGGGACTCGCCCTCGTCGACATCCTCGCCTACCTTGTGCTGCTCGTCGTCTGGATCCGCCGGCTCTGGCCGGCACACCGCGGCCCGGCCCTGCTGCAGCTGCCGCACCTGGCCTGGGTGGGTTTCGCCGCCGTGCTCAACGCGGCCATCTGGTGGCTGAACAAATAAGAAGGCCCCGGAGACCGGGGCCTTCGTGAGCGGCTGACCGACGGCTCAGACGTCGAGCTTGGTCCAGCGGGCGTTGGCCTTCGAGGACTTCACCGCGGCGGCGACGAAGGCCATGCCGGTCACGCCGTCGTCGATGGTCGGGAAGTCGTAGCCGGCCTTCGGAGCCTTGCGGCCGGCCAGCCGGTCGCGGATGGCCTCGGTGACGGAACGATAGACGTTGGCGAAAGCCTCGATGAAGGCCTCGGGGTGTCCGAACGGCGTGCGCGTGTACTTCTTGGCCTCGGGTCCGTTGTAGGCATTGCCGCGGCGCCAGACCTGGCGGGGGGCTTCGGCGAACTTCACGATGAGCTCGTTCGGGTGCTCCTGGTGCCACTCGAGCGAAGCGAGGGTGCCGTAGACGCGGATGTTCAGGTTGTTCTCGTCGCCGGTGGAGATCTGCGAGGAGTGCAGGACGCCCTTGGCGCCGCCCTTGAAGCGGAGCAGCATGTTGGCGTCGTCGTCCAGCGGCCGGCCGGGGATGTAGGTGCTGAGGTCGGCGGCGACTTCCGCGAGCTCCAGGCCCGTGATGTACTGGGCGAGGTTCTCGGCGTGCGTGCCGATGTCGCCGACGCAGTTGGAGAGGCCCGACAAGGTCGGGTCCATGCGCCAGTTCGAGATCTTGGTGTCCTGCTTGGACTTCAGCGCGGTGATCGCGTAGCCCTGCGGGTACTCGACGACGACCTTGTTGATCTTGCCGAGCTTGCCGTCGCGCACCATCGCGCGGGCCTCCTTGACCATCGGGTAGCCGGTGTAGTTATGCGTCAGCGCGAAGATCAGCCCGCTCTTCTTCGCGAGCGCGCGCAGCTGCTTGGCCTCGGCGAGGGAATAGGCGAGCGGCTTCTCGCAGACGACGTGGATGCCGGCCTCGAGGAAGGCCTTGGCCACGGGGTAATGCATGTCGTTGCGGGCGACGATGGAGACGAAGTCGATGCGGTCAGGGCGCTTGGCCTCGGCCTTGGCCATCTCCTGGTAGGAGGCGTAGACCCGGGCCGGGTCGAGGAAGAGATCCTCGCCCGAGAGGCGGGATTTCGCCGGATCCGAGGAGAACGCCCCGGCGACGAGGTCGATCTGCCCGTCGAGGGCCGCGGCCATGCGATGCACGCCGCCGATGAAGGCGCCGCGGCCGCCGCCGACCATGCCCATGCGAAGTTTGCGATTCAGGGATGCCATAGAGGTGTCGATCAGAGGGAGACGGGCTTGCCGGTCTTCGCCGAAGCGTAGATGGCGTCGATGACCTGCATCAGGCGGTAGGCCTGCTCAGGGGTGTTCAGCGGCTTCGCGCGGCCTTCGATGGCCTCGATGAAGTTCGCGGCGGAGGCGACGCGGCCCATGTCCTCGCAGGCCGGCGTGACGATGGAACGGTTCACGCTGTTGCCGTTTTCCTGGACGTAGAGCTCGCAGGTGTCGATGGCGGTGTTGTCGAGGCCGTCGACGCCGAAGAGGCGCTCGACCTTGCCGCCGGCCTTGGTGCCCTGGAAGACGACGGAGACTTCCTCGCGCTTGATCATCTCGGCCCAGGAGACCTGCAGGGTCAGCACCTGGCCGGTCTTGAAGGTGACGAAGCCGTGCGCGGCGTTCTCGACGTCGGTGACGCCGCCGACGCGGTCCGGGATGCCCCACGGCCCCTTGAAGGACTTGTCTTCGATGAAGTCGTCGAAGGTCTGGCCGAGCACGTGCGCCGGCTCGGGGTAACCCATGAAATACATGGCGAGGTCGACCATGTGCAGCAGGTCGATGAGCGGGCCGCCGCCGGAGAGCTCCTTGGTGGTGAACCAACCGCCGAAGCCCGGGATGCCGGTGCGGCGGATCCACTTCGCCTGGGCGGAGTTGACCTTGCCGACGTGACCCTGCTCGACGTACTTCATCATCGCCTGCGACTCAGGGCGCGCGCGGTTGTTGAAGTTGAACATCACGTGCTTGCCCGACTTCTTGGAAGCGGCGATGATCTCGAGGACCTCGGGGGCGCTGAGCGCCGGCGGCTTCTCGCAGAACACGTGCTTGCCGGCGTGGAGACACTGGATGGCGAGCGAGGCGTGGAACTTGTTCGGGACGATGACGCTGACGGCGTCGAGCTCCTTGTGGGCCGCGAGCATGGCGTCCACGGACTCGTAAGCATTCGGGATGCCCCACTTCGTGGCGGCTTTCTGGGCGGCGCCCGGCGCGGGATCCGCGACGGCGATGATCTCCGCGCCCGCCTGCTTGAAGCCGGCGGCGTGGTACTGGAGCATGCCGCCCGCTCCGATGACGCCTACTTTGGTGGCCATGTGCTTGGTCAGGTGGGTTTGATTACTTGCCCTGGGCGGCCTTGTCGAAGGCGGCGTCGAAGGCGACCTTGTTGGTCGGGAAGGCGAGCTTCTTGACGTAGGCGGCCGATTCGGCGGCGCCGAAGAAGCGGTCCATGCGGCCGTCTTCCCACTCGACGGAGAGCGGGCCGGAGTAGCCGACGTCATTGAGGGCGACGATGACGTCCTCGAAGCGGATGTCGCCTCGGCCGACGGAACGGAAGTCCCAGGCGCGGCGGGCGTCGCAGAAATCCGTGTGGCCGCCGAACACGCCGACGGTGCCGTCGCCGTGGCCCCACCAGACGTCCTTCATGTGGGCGTGGTGGATCTGCTTGCCGAAGGTGCGGATGAACTTCACGTAATCCACGCCCTGATAGCCGAGGTGGCTGGGGTCGTAGTTGAAGCCGAAGCGCTTGTGGTTGCCGACGGCGTCGAGCGCGCGCTGGGCGGAGGCGATGTCGAAAGCGATCTCGGTCGGGTGGACCTCGAGGCCGAAGTAGACGTCGTTCTTCTCGAAGGCCTCCAGGATGGGCTTCCAGCGCTTGGCGAAATCGTCGTAGCCCTTCTGGAGATAGGCCTGGTTGGTCGGCGGGAAGGCGTAGATGGCATGCCAGATGGAAGAGCCGGTGAAACCGTTGACGACGGTCTTACCCGAACCCTTGGGCTTGCCGGCCATGTAAGCCTTGCCGGCGTCGAAGAACTTGCGGGCCGCCTGGGCGGTCAGCGCCATCTCGGCGCACGCGCGCTGGCGCACGCCTTCGGGATTGCCGTCGCCCCAGACATGGGGCGGCAGGATGCACTGGTGGCGCTCGTCGATGTTGTCGCAGGTGGCCTGGCCGACGAGGTGCGAGGAGATCGCCCAGCAGCCGAGGTCATACTGCTTGAGCAGCGCCCAGACGGACTCGACGTAGCCCGGCTCGTTGACCGCGCGGACGACGTCGAAATGATCGCCCCAGCAGGCGAGCTCGACGCCCTCGTAACCCATGGCTTTGACCTTGGGCAGGAGCTCGGCGATCTTGAGGTCGGCCCACTGGCCGGTGAAGAGGGTGACAGGGCGCTGTGACATGGTGCGTAGGGGTGAGCCCCCTATGTCAGCCAATCAGCCCACGATGTTCAAGTGGGCAATGCTCACAGCGCCGATTTTATGCCTTGGACGACAGCGCCCGGCCTAGTTCGGCCTCCAGCTTGTCGTAGGCCGCCCGGAGAGCCGGGTTCGGCTGGACGACGCCGGGAGCCGGGGCGCAGAAAACAGCCTCCAGATCGGCCATCTTGGCCCCGCAGGCGCCTTCGGCGGCACGCAAGGCGGCGCCCAAGGCCGCGGAGTCGGACACCGCTAGGCGAAGCACCGGGGCGCCGAAGACATCGGCGAAGATCTTGGCCACGGAAGGATTCTCGGAGGCACCGCCCGTGAGCAGGAGCTGCGTGGTCGGGGTGCCGACCCAGCGGCTATGGTAACGGAGGCTCAGGGCCTGGCCTTCGACGGCGGCCCGCGGAAGCGAAGCGCGGGAGGCCGGGGCGCCGAGGGCGATGCGACCGGCGGGGCGGCGCGGCGTGATCTCGGGCTCTTCCATCGGAAGGACCGCGGAGACGGCGGCGGGCGCGGCGTCGATGGCGGCGGAGAAAGCCGGCCAGTCGGCATGGCCGCATTCACGGCGGATGGCTTCGCGGGCGAGCGAGCCGTTGCGGACGCAGACGAGGCTCATGCTGCCGCCCATCGGATTACCGAAAGCGTGGCCGAGGCCGGCGGAGTCGGTGCGGATGCCTTCGATCGCGGCGAAGAGCGTGTCGCTCGTGCCGAGGCTGATGACGACCTTGCCGGGCTTGGAAGCGCCCATGCCGACGAGACTGGAAGGATTATCGCCCGTGCCGATGACGACCTGGCACTTCGGCGAGAAGCCGTGGCGGGCGACGAAATAGGCGGAGATCCCTCCGGCGACGGTCGACCCGGGACGGACAGGCGGGAGCTTGGCGGCGAGATCAGGAGCCGTCGCCGCGAGCGCGGCCGGCGACCAGTCGCCCTTGCGGATGTCCATCAGGTTCATGCCTGCGCCGTCCCCGGTGTCGATCGCGGCGTCCTTACCGGCGAGCACCGAAGCGAAGAACGAGGAGACAAGGTGGACGCGCTTGGTCTTGGCCCAGGCGGCGGAATCGAGCTTCGCGAAACGGCGGATCTGCGGACCCGTGAAGCGCATCGTGGCGACGGAACCGGTGAGGTCGCAGACCGCCTGGTCGCCGCCGAGGGCGGCGGCGATCTCGGCGCACTCGGCCGAGGTGGAGGAATCCATCCAGATCGGCGACGTACGCCGGGAGAGGACCGGGGCGATCTTCGCGGAGAGCGACGTGGCGCGGTCGCCGGAAGCCAAGGCGGCCTCGTAGCCGGCGGCGAGATAGACGCTGCCGTGCTGCTGGCCGGAGACCGAGACCGCGTCGACCTGGGAAAGATCGGTCAGCCGGGCGAGCCGGTCCAGGGCGAGCTCGAGGCCGTCGAGCCAGACAAGCGGATCGGCGTGCACTTCGCCGCCCTGCCCTCCGCGGAGGAATCCTTCCGGATGACCTCGCTCGGGGAAGTCGGCGCCGAAGGCCGCGCGGGCGCGGGCGACCGTCGTGCCCTTGACCGTGTCCAGCACGAGCGCCGTCGCGCTCTGCGTGGACAGGTCCAGACCTAGGACGATCGCCATGGCCTCAGCGGATGTACTCGTTGATCAGGTTCTCGAGCATCTCCTGGCGACCGGACGAGAGCGTCGGAGCCTTGATGCCCTGGGCGTAGGCGTCGAGCTGGGCGAGGGTGACCTTGCGGGACTCGATCTTCTTGCCGATGCCGCTGTCCCAAGAGGCGTAACGCTTCTCGACGAACTTGTCCATCTTGCCGTCCTTGATGATGGCGTGGGCGATCTTGAGGCCGCGGGCGAAGGCGTCCATGCCGCCGATGTGGGCGTGGAAGAGGTCGACCGGCTCGTGCGATTCGCGGCGGCGCTTGGCGTCGAAGTTGAGGCCGCCGGTGGTGAAGCCGCCCATCTTGAGGATGCGCAGCATGATGTTCGTCGTGAGGTAGAGGTCCGTCGGGAACTGGTCGGTGTCCCAGCCCAGGAGCGTGTCGCCGCGGTTGGCGTCGACGGAACCGAGGGCGTTCGCGCCGATCGCGACTTCCATCTCGTGCTCCATCGTATGGCCGGCGAGCGTGGCGTGGTTGGTCTCGAGGTTCAGCTTGAAGTGCTTCAGCAGGCCGTATTCCCGGAGGAAGTTGAGGCAGGCGGCCGAGTCGGAATCGTACTGGTGGGTCGAGGGTTCGCGGGGCTTGGGCTCGATGTAGAACTGGCCCTTGAAGCCGATCTTCTTCGCATGGTCGACGGCGAGATGCAGGAGCGCGGCGAGGTGGTCGAGCTCGCGCTTCATGTCGGTGTTGATCAGCGTGGCGTAGCCTTCGCGGCCGCCCCAGAAGACGTAGCCTTCGCCGCCGAGGGCCTTCGTGGACTCGAGGGCGTGACGGACCTGGCTGGCGCCGTAGGCGAACACGTCGGCGTTCGGCGAGGTGCCCGCGCCCTGCGCGTAACGCGGGTGGGAGAAGAGGCAGGCGGTGCCCCAGAGGAG
>JBDLWC010000024.1:0-12965 GCA_039804485.1 Verrucomicrobiota bacterium | reverse complement strand
CCTTCGGACGCATCGCGCGCGTCGACCTCGCCATCCTGCGCGTGGCCGTCTTCGAACTGATGCGCCGGACGGACATCCCCCCCGTCGTCAGCATCAACGAGGCCGTGGACATCGCGAAGGAGTTCTCCACCGAGGAGTCGAAGCGCTTCGTCAACGGCATCCTCGACAGCTATAAGGAAGAACTGGGGCGCGACCCGCGCAAAGCCGAAGGGAACTGAGCCATGGCCGGCTTCTTCGAGCGCCTGAAGTCCGGCCTGAGCCGCACGGCCGAGGCCGTCGCCAACCTCCTGGCGCGTCCGATGGACGCCTCCTCGGCCGAAGAACTGCGCGAGCGGCTGATCGCCGCCGACTTCGGTCCGGCGACCGCCGACGAGGTCGTGGCGGCCGCGCGGTCCGCCTGGAAGAACGAGGCGGCTCTCCGGCAGACCTCTCCCGCGGAAGCCGCCGCCGAAACCATCGTCCGCGCCCTGGGCGGCGCCTCCGGACCGGCCGCGACCGAGGCCAAACCTCGCGTGGTGATGCTGCTCGGCGTCAACGGCGCGGGCAAGACGACCACCGCGGCCAAGCTGGCGTGGCGCGCGCAAAGCGCCGGTCAGAGGTGCCTGCTCGGCGCCTGCGACACTTTCCGCGCGGCGGCCGGCGAGCAGCTCGCCGCCTGGGCCGGCCGGCTCGGCGTCGAAGTCGTGGGCGGAGCCGCCGGGGCCGATCCCGCGGCGGTGGCGTTCGACGCCGTGAAAGCAGGCGTGGCGCGGGGCGCCGACCTGGTGATCCTGGACACCGCCGGCCGCCTGCACACCAAGGCGCACCTGCTCGAAGAACTTCGCAAGGTCGTCCGCGTGACGGCGAAGGCCCAGCCCGGCGCGCCGCACGAGAAGTGGCTCGTGATCGACGGCTCGCTGGGCGCCAACTCCTTGGAGCAAGCCCGCATCTTCCACGAAGCCGTGGGCCTCACCGGCCTGATCGTGACCAAGCTCGACGGGACCGCCCGCGGCGGCGCGCTCGTGGCCGTGGTCCGCGACCTGGGCGTACCGGTGCGCTTCATCGGCGTGGGCGAGCAGCCCGGCGACCTGCAGCCTTTCGACGCGCGCGCCTACGCCCGCTCGGTGGTCGGCCTGGCGGAGTGAGGTTGGCTTGCCAGCGAGGGCCCCTCGCCTCAGCGTGACCTCATGTCGGCCGAGACTGTCACCGTCCCATTAGGCCAGCGCTCCTACCCTGTCCGCATCGGGGCCGGGATGCGTCGCGAGGCCTTGGCCGCCGCCGAAGCCCGCGTGGCCTCCGGCCAGAAGTGCGTCGCCCTGACCTCGCCCGGCGTCGCCGCCGCGTTGGACGGGTTCGCCGCCGAGCTCGCCCGGATCATGCCGGTGCTGGTCACCGCGCGCGACGGCGAGACCGCCAAGTCCGCGGCCGAACTGGCGCGTGTCTGGGATTTCCTCGCCGCCCAAGGCGTCGCCCGCGACGGCGCGGTCTTCGCCCTCGGCGGAGGCGTGATCGGCGACCTCGCCGGCTTCGCGGCCGCCTCCTACCAGCGCGGCGTCGATTTCTACCAGATCCCGACCACGCTGCTCGCGATGGTCGACAGCTCCGTGGGCGGCAAGACGGGCATCAATCTCGGCGCGGGCAAGAACCTCGTGGGCAGCTTCCACCAGCCGACCGCGGTCTTCGCCGACACCGACCTGCTCGCCACGCTCCCGCGCCGCGAATTCGCGGCCGGCATGGCCGAAGTCATCAAGCACGGCCTGATCGCCGACGCGGATCTCTTCGGCCTGCTCGAACTCAACAGCCCGCTCGCCTGGGATCACCCGCTCCTGCCGCGGATCATCCGGCGCTGCGTCGAGATCAAGGCCGGCGTCGTCGCGGGCGACGAACGCGAGACGAGCGCCCAAGGCGGCCGCGCCCTCCTCAACCTCGGACACACCTTCGGGCACGCGGTCGAAGCGATCGCCGGCTACGGGACCTACCTGCACGGCGAAGCGGTCGCGATCGGCCTGGTGATGGCGGCGCGCCTCTCCGCCGACCTGAAGCGCTGCACCGCCGCGCAGGCCCAGCAGGTCGAGGCCGTGCTGCGGTCACACGATCTCCCGACGGCGCTGCGCGCGCCCTTGCCGCTCGAGCCCCTGCTCGCGGCCATGCGTCGCGACAAGAAAGTCCGCGGCGGCAAGCTGCGCTTCGTGCTTCAGGACGGCATCGGCGCGGCGAGCACGTCCGACGCCGTCCCCGAGGAGGCCGCCGTCCGCGCCCTGCTCGCCGGCGGCGCCGTCCGCTGAGAAGCCAGCAGGCCGGCTCAGGGCTGAGGTCCGACGGCGGGCTTCGCCGCCCGCCAATCGCGCTTCAACAGCCGGTCGTCGTTCTTCTCGTTGGCCGCGCGCACGCGCCCGCCGAGAGAACCCTCCGCAGGCGCCTGCCCCGCAAGGGCCGCGGCGGCGGGCGTCTTCTCGGTCACGAACGAATCATCGCCGGCCGGAGCGGCGCAACCGGCCAGGAGAAGGAGAGCCAGACAAGGAAGGGTCTTCATGGAATCATTGGGCGCGGCGCTTGGCGTCGGTCTCAAGCCAGGCGCGGAGCGAGAGCGCGGCGGCGCGGGCGCGGGCGCGGGCGGCGACCAGGTCGTCGGCGTCGACGACGGCGGCCTGGGCGAAGGAGTAGAATTTGACCTTGGGTTCGGTGCCGGAGGCGCGGACCGCGACCCGGCGGCCGTCGGCCAGCTCGGCCAGGATGAATTCTTCCGGGGGGACGCGTTCGCCTTCGGCGTCGAGCACGGTGTCGCGCTCGTAGTCCGTGAGCCGGACCACCTTGCTGCCGTCGACCGACGCGGGGGGCGTCGCGCGCCACGAGGCCACGATGCGGCGGATGCAGGCGGCGCCCTCGGCGCCTTCGAACGAAAGGTTCAGCAGGTCCTCATGATGGGCGCCGTGGCGCAGGTGCAGGGCGTCGAGCGCGTCGAGGAGCGTCCGTCCGCGCGAGCGGAGCAAGGCCGCGAACTCGCAGAGCATCACGACCGTGGCGTTGGCGTCCTTGTCGCGGACGGCGTCGTCGGCGAGGTAGCCGTAGCTCTCTTCGGCGCCGAGCAGGAAGAGCGTGGAATGACGGAGCGCGAGCGGGGCGCGGCGACGCAGAGGCAGCGCAGGGGCGTCAGCGCCGGCGCCTTCGACCAGCCGGAGGCGCCACTGCTCGAGCTTGCGGGCGATCCACTTGAAGCCGACGAGCGTCTCGACGCAGCGGACGCCATGCCGCGCGCAGATGGCGGCGACCAGCGGCGTCGTGACGAGGGACTTGACCACGGCGGCCTGCGGCGAGCCGGCGGCGGGCAGGATGCCGGCGTCTTTCAGGGAAGAGATCCGGAATTCGGCCAGCAGCGCCGCGACCTCGTTGCCGGTGAGGAGACGATGGCCGCCCGCGGGGAGCGGACAGGCCACGCCGACGCGGTCGGAGTCGGGGTCGGTGGCCAGGACCAGGTCGGCCTGCGCTTCTTCGGCGAGCTTCAACGCGAGCGCGAAGGTGCTGGCGTTCTCCGGATTCGGCGACGCGACGGTCGGGAAGCGTCCGTCGTGCTCGCGCTGCTCCTCGACGACATGGGGGTCGATGCCCACGCGACGCAGCGCCGGGACGACCGTGACGTCGCCGGTGCCATGGACGTTGGTGAAGACGACCTTCGGGGCGTGGCGGGCGATGATCTCGGGATCGAGCACGACGCCGGCGACGCGCGCGAGATAGGCGTCTTCGGCCGAAGCGGGGACCGTGAGCACGCGCTCCAGCTGCTTGACCAGATAAGGGGCGACATCCGCCGGGCCCAGGCGGGCCACTTCGGCGACGATCGCGCCGTCGTGCGGCGGCAGCACCTGGCCGCCGTCGCCGAGGTAGCATTTGAAACCGTTGTCGTGGGCGGGATTATGGCTGGCGGTGATCACCACGCCGGCGTCCGCGCCGAGGTACCGGAGGGTGAAGCTCAGCTGCGGGGTCGAACGGGGGCCGGCGAAGAGGTAGGCCTCGCCGCCGAGCTGGCTCCAGGCGCCGGCGATCAGCTCGGCGAAGTGACGCGAGAAATGGCGGACGTCATGGGCCACCACGAGACGCGCGCCCGGACGGGTCGCGGACACATGGCGCCACAAGCCCACCACCGCGCGCAGGACGTTGACGTCGTTGAGGCAGGCCGAGCCGATGGCGGCGCGGACCGGCAGGCCGGCGGCGTCGGTCTCGTTGGACGCGGATACGCGACCGACGGTCCGGCCCCGCATGCCACCCGTGCCGAAGGTGATGCCCTTATAGAAACGGTCTTCCAGTTCCGCCCAGGCTCCTCGTTCGCAAAGATCGCGGAGGGAGGCGACCGCCTCGTCAGGCAAGGCGCCGGAGCGGAGCCATTCCCCCGCGTTCGCGAGGCTGGGAGCGGAAACGAGCCCCTGGCCGTGGGCGGCTTGGAGCAGGGAAAGGACGGCGGCGGAAGCGCTCATGAGCCCATCCATCCTTACCCGCCGGGGGGCGGGGACAAGCCCGGAGCGGGGGGAGGCGGGGGTTGACAGCCCAAGGACTTTGGCAAGGTTTGAACCCCCCATGCCCGAAGACCGTTCCAGCAAGCAGCCCCCGGCCGGCGATGACCGCAATCTCGTGGTCGTCGACGAGGATTTCGCGAATGCCGACGCCGAAGACCGGCTCTGGCTCTTCTGGGAGCGCAACAAGACCCTGCTCGTCCAAGGCGTGACCGCCGTGGTCGTCGGCATCCTGGGCTTCCTCGCCTACTTCTTCTGGAACGAAAGCCGCCGGGTCGAACTCGGGGCCGAATACACCGCCTGCCAAGACGAAGCCGCCCGCCGGGCCTTCGCCGGCCGGCACCCCGGTGAAAGCCTCGCCGCCGTCGCCCTCGCGGACGTCGCCGACGAGCTGAAGCGCACCGGCAAGCTCGCCGAGGCCGCCAAGGCTTACGATCAGGCCGGACTCGCCGCCCTCGCCGCCCCCGTGACGCCGGCCGTCGAAGCCCTCGGCGCCCGCGTCCGTCTTTACGCCGCTCTCTGCCGCCTGGAAACGGGCGACCCCGCGGCCCCCGCCGCGGTCGCCGCCGTGGCCGACGACATCAAAGCCCCCGAGACCCTCCGCGGCTTCGCGATGCTCACCCTTGCCAACGCCGCGGTCGCCAAGGGCGACGTGAACGAGGCCACCAAGTGGCTCAACGCCATGGACAAGAAGCTGCGCGCGGGGCACGTGTGGAAAGCCGACAAGGAGATGCTGGTCCGCTCCGAGCCCGGCCTCATCGCTCCCGCGGCTCCGGCCGGCAAGTAACGCGCGACGCGCGGACGGGGTCGCCGGCGACGACCCTATTGTCCTTGCCAATAAAGGGCCTTCCGCGTGTCTTATGGAAGTTCGTCCGCCCGGCGCGGACGAAGCCGAACCCACTCTCCCGGAGACCTATCATGCCAGCAGCCGAGCCCATGCCGGAAGCCGCCGTCGTGGCCGAAAGGCTCACGAAGCGCTACGGATCGCTCGCGGCCGTCGAGGACCTCAGCTTCTCCGTGGCGCCGGGCGAGATCGTGGGCTTCCTCGGGCCCAACGGCGCGGGCAAATCGACCACCATGCGCATCCTCTCCGGCACCATGTCGGGGACTTCCGGACGGGCGTCCATCTGGGGCGTCTCGGTGGCCCTTGATCCCGCCGGAGCCAAGCGCCACATGGCCTACATGCCGGAGAACAACCCGCTGCCGGAGGACCTGCGCGTCGAGGAATACCTCACCCTGCGGGCGCGGCTCAAGGACGTCGACGCCGCCAGGGTCAGCGAGCGCGTCCAGAAAGTCATGGAAGACTGCGACCTCGCGCGCCGCGCCGCCGGGCGGCTCATCGGCCAGCTCTCCAAAGGGTTCCGCCAGCGCGTGGGCATCGCCGACGCGCTGCTCGCCGAACCGCGCGTGGTCATCCTCGACGAGCCGACGATCGGCCTCGATCCGCATCAGATCCTGGGCATCCGCGAACTGATCCGCTCCCTGCGCGGCAAGATGGCGGTCCTCATCTCGAGCCACATCCTGCCCGAAGTGGAACAGGTCTGCGACAAGGTCGTGATCATCAACCGCGGCCGGCTCGTGGCGCAAGGCCGCCCCGCCGACCTCCGCCGCGAGCTCCTCCCGGAACGGGCCTTCACCGTGATCACGCGCGCCGAAGAGGCGGCCCTGCGCGGCGCCTGCCTCGGCGCGGAACCCGCCGCCGTCGTGACCGCCCTGCCCGCCGTCGACGGCTGGCCCGCCTACCGCGTCGCCCTGCCGCCCGACTCGCCCGCCGCCGAGACGCTGGCGAGCGCGCTCATCGCCGCGGGGATCGTCCTGCGCGAGATCTCCGAGGAACGTTATGGCCTGGAGGACATCTTCCTCGCCGCCACCCGTCGCGCGCCCGGAGAGGGCCGCCGTCCCTGATGCGACACTTCCGCACCTTGCTCGCCCACGAACTCCGCAGCGCGGCGCTCTCGGGCAACACCTGGGCCGCCGGCGGCCTGTTCCTCGCGCTGATGGGCGGCATCCACTTCTTCGCGCTGGTCGACGCGTCGCGCGCGCCCAATGCCCGGACGCCCGTCGAGGCGACCCTCTGGTTCTTCTGGCTGCCCCTGCTTTGCGTGCTCCCGCTGCTCACGATGCGCACCTTCGCCGAAGAGCGCCGCTCCGGCACGCTGGCCGCCCTGCTCACCACGCCGGCCAGCGCGGCCGCCGTCGTCTGGGCCAAATTCCTGTCGGTGTGGATCGTCTGGGTGACCTTCTGGCTGACCTTCGCGCTCTTCCCCGCCATCGCCGGCCACCGCCTCGGCGGCACCGCCGCCGGGATCCTGAGCGACCCCGCGGCGCTGTGGGGCGGACTCTGCTTCATCGCGGTGAGCGGCCTGCTCCACGTGGCCGTCGGCATCCTGTGCAGCTGCGTCACGCGCTCCGCCGCGCTGGCCGCGCTGCTCGCCTTCATCAGCCTGCTGGCCATCACCGCCGCCGGCGGGGCGCTTGAGACGCTCCCCATCGAAAGCTGGGAATGGCTCGGTTGGCTGCGCGAGCCGGCGGCCCACCTGCGGACCTTCGGGCACCTGCAGGACTTCGCCGACGGCATCCTCGATTCGCGGCCGGTCATCTTGTACGGCACGGGCACGCTGCTCTGCCTGGGACTCGCCGTGCTCGCCGTGGAGGGCCAGGAATGACCATGGCTCCGCCTCGCGATGACTTCGGTTCGGTGCGGCCCATCCGCCGTCTCAATCGCCTGACCCAGGCTTTCCTGGCGGTCGCGCTCGCCGTCGCGGTCAACTACCTCGCCGCGCTCCCGGAGTTCCGGCTGCGCCAGGACATCTCGGCCGATCGGCGCCATTCGCTCGCGGCGGCTTCGGTCGAGACCGTGCGCGACGCCGGCCGGCGCAGCCCCGTCGGGGCCGGCCGCCAGCGCGGCTGGGTCAAGGCCGTGGTCGTGACGACCGACACCTCCGAAGCGGCCCAACAGCTCCGCGCCCGCCTGCTGAAGCTGCTCGACGCCTATGTCCTGGAATCCGGCCGCGCCGGGACCGCCTGGATGGGGATCGAGCTCGCCGGGGCCGGGCGCAACGCCCCTCTGCTCTCGGAACTGGCCGGACGCCACGGGGCGCCCGGCGCCGAAGTCGCGCTCATCCTGACCTGCGGGACCCGCGCCAAATACCTTAACTACCGTGATTTCGTGACGAAGGACGCCGCCTTCCGCGGCGAGGAAGCCGTGACCTCGGCCCTCATCGAAGTCACCGAAGACAAGCCCGCCGTCTGCTATGTGACGCGAGGGCACGGCGAGCTCGGCGTCGAAGACGCCTCGCCCGTGCGCGGACTTTCGAAGCTGTCGCGCCAGCTGCGCAACCGCAACTTCGAGGTGCGGCCGCTCGACCTCGCGACGATCAACGAGATCCCGCGCGACGCGGCCCTGGTGCTGATCGCCGGGCCGCTGACGCCGTTCGCCGGCGCCGAAAACGACCTGCTCCGCAAATACCTCAACGAACGGAACGGACGGGTGCTCGCCCTGCTCGACCCCGGCCGCCATCACGGGCTCGAACCGGTCATGGCGGAATGGGCCGTGTTCACGCCCGACGCCGAACTGCAGGAACCCGACCCGGCCCGGCGGACGACCAACGGCGACATCGTCCTCTCGCGGCTGGAAGCCAAGGACCACCCTCTCACCAAGGCGCTCAAAGAGCAGAACCTTCCCTTGGTGGCCGCCCGGGTCCGCCCCGCGCGCTTCGACGAGGGCAGCGCCCCTGACAGCACGCTCGGCGTATGGCAGCTCGTGTTCTCTTCGGACGCCGCCTGGGGCGAGACCGACCCGACCCGCCGCCCCCTGCGCTTTGACGCCGACCGAGACCAAGCCGCGCCCGTGTGCGCCGTGGTCGCCGCCGAACGCGCGACCGGCATCCGCCGAGGCGTAGGCGCCGCCGGCGGCCGGCTCGTCGTCGTCGGGACCTCCGAGATCGCCGCCAACCAACGCCTCGAGCGCGGCGGCAATCAGGCGTTCCTGACCCAGGCCGCGGCCTGGCTGAGCGACCGCGACCGCGCCGTCTCCCTTCCCGCCCGGGGCGAAGGCGAGTTCCAGCTGACCGCCACCGCCGCCGACTTCTGGGCCCTCGCGGTCCGCTTCGCCTTGGTGCCGCTCGCCGTGCTCGCAGTCGGGCTTGCGGTTTCCGTGTGGCGCCGCAGAAGTTGACGTGCCTATGCGGATCTCCCGCACCACCGTCCTCCTCCTGCTGGCCAACCTGATCGTCTTCGGATTGGTCTGGCGCGCGGCGTCAGGCCACCAGCCGGTCGCGGTGACGCAGACCCAGCTCTTTCCGCCCGACCCCGCCCGCATCGTGCTGACCGAAGGCGCGGCCCGCCTCGTGCTCGAACGCCGGACCGCCGGCTGGCGGGTCCTGGAACCGTTCGAATGGACCGCCAACATCTGGTCGGTGCAGCGCCTGATCGACGAACTCCGCTTCATCAGCACCGAACGGGGGTTCGACGTCGAGGAAGCCAAGGCCAACGGCGCGACCCTGAAGGACTACGGCCTGGATCCTCCCCGCTGGACCCTGAAGGTCGTCGGCGACGGCGGCGCGACGGTCGAAGCCCGCATCGGCGTCCAGCCGGCGACGCGTCATCACTTTCTCCTGACCGAAGACGGGCGGCGACTGGTGCCCCTGCCCGAGGCCATCGCCGCGGCCCTGGCCACCTCGGCGGAAAGCTACCGCGTCGACCGCATCTTCGAGATCGCGGATTTCGAGGCCCGCGCGGTCTCCGTCCGCCGCCGCTCCGCGGACAGCGAATCGGTCACGGCGCTGACTTGCGAGGCCCGGCCGCGCGTGGGGCGCAAGGTGCAGCTCCCTGAGTGGCGCTTCGAGACGCCGGTCGACGCCCTCGCCGACCCCGATGCGACGGCCCGCGCCGTGGCCGACCTGACCAACCTGCGGGCGAGCCGCTTCGCGGAACTGGCCGAAGCCGTGACCGGGCTCGCCGCGCCGACGTTGCGGATCGCGCTCGAAGGCAACTCCCGCCGGCAGGTGCTCCTCGTCGGCGATCCCGCGCCGAACCAGCCCGGCCTGCTCTGCGCCAAGCTCGAGGAGAATCCCGCGGTGTTCCTGGTCGAAGCGCGCGACCTGCGCGACTGGCTGAACGCCCGCGAGACGCTCGCCGACGCGCGGCCCGCCGACTTCGACCCCGCCCTCGTGACGGGCTTCACCGTCACCGCCGGAGGCCGGAGCCTGACCTTGTATCGCCTCGAAGGAGGCGGCGACGAACCGCGCTGGGAGATCCCGGTCGCCCCCGGATCGACGGCCACCCGCCGACGCGAAGGCGACGCGCGCGCGATCACCCGCTTCCTCGACGGGCTCTCCCGTCTGCGCGCCGCCCGCCGGACCGCCGTCGAAGCGGGCGCGCCGAGCGTCCCGGCCGTCTCCGTCCCCGTCTCGCCGACGCCGGCCGGCCTGCCGACGGTGGAGCTGGAATTCGGCGCCGAGCGCATCACGCTGACCTTCGCGGAAGACCCCGCCCGCGGCGCGGGCACCCGGCTGGTGCACGCCAAGGGCGCGCCGCTGGCGGCCGTCTGCGACGTGTCGATGCTCGACGGCGGCTACCTCAACGTGGAACCGCCGGCCTGGCGCCGACGCGCCGTCGCCGTCCTGCCGCAGGGCGCGCGCGTCAGCGGCCTCCGCCTGACCGCGCGGGCCGACGGCAAGGTGCTGGGCGAAGCGCGGCTCGGACCGGACGGCAACTGGGCGGGAGCCGGGCGACTCGAGCCGGCCAGCGCCCGGCGGCTCGCCCTCGGTTGCGCCGAAGTCAAGGCGGTGGAATTCTCCGGCCGCGACGCCGGCGCCGGCGCATGGGCGTTCGAACTAAGGGTCACCGACCAGGCCGCGACCGGCGCCGGCGCGGCCAGCGAGACGATCCGCACCTACCTCTGCACGGCGGCGGTCGACGGCCGCACCTTGCTGATGCGCGACGAAGCCGACGATGACGCGTTCGTCCTGGAGCCGACCCTCGCGGCGATCCTTCTCCCGCTGCTCGCCGAGCCCGGGCGATGAGCCGGCCGGCGCCCATCACGCCGACGCGGCGCTTCTTTCGCGGCCTTGCGCGCACCTGCCTCTGGCTGCTGCTTCCGGTCTTGTCGGCCTTATGCTGGCTGGTCCATCTCGACCGGCCGGCCCGGCTTCCCGAGTTCATCGGCGACCGGCTCGCGGCCGCCCTCTCCACGCAAGGCGTCCAGGTCCGCGCCCGCGCCTTCTGGATCCAACCCGACCTCTCCCTGGCGGCGGACGACCTCACGATCGCGGTCGACGGGCTCAGCGGCGACATCTTCGAAGCGGCCCGGCTCGAAGCCGCCCTGCATCCGGGCAGCCTGCTGTCCGGCGAAGTGGCCCTGACCCAGCTGCGCCTGAGCGGCGGACGGGTCTGGTGTCCCGCCGCCCTCGCGCGCGACGGCGTCCGGCGTCGCCTCGTCGACGAACTCAGCCTGGACCTCGCGCGCGAAGGCCGCTGGTTCCAGCTGCGCAACGCCCAGGTCCGCAGCGGCAAGGTCACCTGCCGGATCGTCGGCGAACTGCCCGTGCAATCCCTGCGCTTCGACCAAGCCGCCGAAGGAACGCGGTCGCGTCGGCTGGCCGCGGTGCTCGCCGACCTTGAAAACGCCGGGCGCTGGGCGGAGCGCTCGAGCGGAGCTTCGGTGACGGCCCGTTGCGCCGGCCAAGCCGACGGCCGCACCGAACTGTCCCTCGCCGCCTTGCTCGAGGATGACTGGATCGATCCCGCCGCCGGCCGCATCCGCGCGCATGCGCCTCGCCTGAGCGGCGTGGCGCAAATAGGCGCCGATGGTCGGGTGGGGAAGTGGAGACTGTCGGGCGAAGCCCGCGATCTGGCATGGGGCGGATGGTCGGCGAGGCGCGCCGAACTGGCCGCCGAGGGCGCCGACGCCGGCGGGGGCGAACTTCGCCTCGCGCTCTCGGCGGTGAACGGGGGAGGCGTCTTCCTGCCTCGCATCACGCTGCGCGCCGAAGAATTCCTGAAGCCGACCAAACAGGCGACCTATCGGCTGACGACCGACGCCTCCTGGGCGATCGGCTCGCTCTCCCGCGAGGCCGACGGCTCCTTCGCGATCCATGTCGAGCAGGCGGCCGTCGCCGCCGCCGAGCTGGCCGCCGCGCCGATGATCGGGCCCGCCTTGCGTGAGGCGCGCGTGGCGCTCACGGGCGAGGTCCTGCTGCGCGGGATCTCGGCAAGCCTCACCCGCGAAGGCGCGCCGCGAAAGGTGAGCGGGGAGATCGCCGCGAGCGGCTTCCGCGGCCTGGGCCTGTCCGCCGAGGCCATCGCGCCGACCGAAGGCCAGCCCCTGCGGACCAGGTTCGATTACGAGCCTGAGCGACTCGCCGCCCCCCTCCTCTTACGCGACCTCCGGCTGGCTTCCGTGCGAGGCGAAGCCGACCTGGAACCTCGGGCCGGGGGTGCTTTCCGGCTCAACCTGCGGGGCGACCTCGCGCCCGCGTCGCTCGATGTGATCCTCGGCAAGTGGTGGGTCGACCTCTGGCGCGACTTCACCCTCACCGAACGCCCGCATGCCTTCATCGAGGTCAGTGGACACTGGGGGGCGGAGACCGGCGTGACCAAGGGGCGCGTGCGCTTGCGTCGCTTCGAGTTCCTCGGCGCCCCCTTCCGCCGCGTCGAAGTCTCCGTCGACGCCGACCCTCGCCGGACCTTCATCGGCTTGCACGGCCTGGCCGGAGGCACGAGCGAGGCGGATGGCTCGGTCGACGGCACGGCGACGTGGGATTGGTCGAAGCCGGTCGCCCTGGCCGGGCCGGTCATCCGGCTGGAGGGAGACTTGCAGCCCTGGATCGCGGCTCGCTGCGGCGGCGCGGCCTTGGGCGAGACCTTACGCGGACTGGAACTGCCTGCCGCCCGCCGACTCAGCCTTGAGCTCTCCCCAGGCGAGTCCGCGCCGATCCTCCGGGTCCGAGCCTCTTGCGAGGGACCGTTCATCGCCTGGGGAGTCCGCGGGGAAGCCCTGCAAGCAGAGGTCACCGACCTAGGGAAGGGTCAGCGGGTCTCCGCCCATGCGGGCTTCGCCGGCGGCCAGGCGGTGCTGGAGCTTGCAGGAGACCCATTGAGCCGGACCAAGGTCGAACTCGGGCTGGTCCGGTGCGATCCTGCGGTCGTCGGGGCGATGTTCGCCGGGACACCCCCCTTGGAGTCCGCATCCCCTCAGAACCTCGCCCCGAAGAACCGGAGCCGGCTAGACCTGGCCTTCAGCGGCGAAGTCGATTTCAAGGACTTGAAAATGGCGAGAGGCCGGGGTCGCTATGCCCTGGAGGACTCCGAGCTACGTAAAGTAAGGCTCCTCGGGGGCGTTTCGAGCCTGCTGGAAGCCCTGGGAGTCGGGGCGACCACCTATGAACTCACCCAAGCCAAGGGCTCCTTCGGCTGTCTGGATGGGCGGGCCTACTTCCCGGACATGGCGATCACCGGCCCGCAAGCCAGGCTGGACTTGGT
>JBDLWC010000023.1:0-3985 GCA_039804485.1 Verrucomicrobiota bacterium | reverse complement strand
TGCCGGAGGGTGGCGAGCAGGTCGGCCGGGTAGGTGTCGACCGGCCGCACGCCGCTGGCGCCGAACAGCTGCGGGAAGACGCGCTTCATCGCCGAACGGTTTTCCAGGACGTAGGACACCCCGGACGGGCAGCGTCCGTTGTCTTCGAGCACCAGGTAGCGACCGTCGCGATCGCGGATCAGGTCGGTCCCGCAGACGTGGATATAGGCGTCCTTCGGCACGGAAACCCCCACGAATTCCGGACGGTAATGCGAGGCTCCGAAGACGACTTCCGGCGGGATCACCCCGTCCTTGATGATGCGCTGTTCGTGGTAGACGTCGTAGAGGAAGAGGTTCAGGGCGGTGATGCGCTGGACCAGCCCGGCTTCGATCTGCTCCCATTCGGCGGCGGGAATCACCCGCGGGAAAGGATCGAACGGGAACACCCGTTCCGTGCCTTGCTCGTCGCCGTAGACGGTGAACGTGATGCCTTGCTTGAGGAAGAGCAGTTCCAGGCTACGGAGTTTCTGGTTCAGCTCGTCCGATCCCAGTCCGGCCAAGCGGTCGGCCACGTTGCGGTAGTAGGGTCGGATCGCTCCCGAGCTGTCGACCAGCTCGTCGAACAGGTTGGCCCCTTTGTAGTCGGACAGGATCATGCCTAGAAGTAAGCAAGACTCCTGCCAGCCGCAGGCCGGGGCGGGGTTGGTCAAAAACCTCTGCGCCCGAGGACTATCTTAGGCAGGCCTGGGCCAAAAACAGGCAAGATCAGAGCCCGTCGCGTCCGGTCTTATCCTTTGAAGAGCCGGAGATTCCCTTGGAGCGGAAGAACTCGCTGAGCACCTCCGAACGGGCTTCCGCCAGTTTGTTCTTCCGCACGTCTTCAGGAGTCAGGAGTTTCTGGCGCTCGGTCATGATCCGGCGGAGCTGCATCAGGGCGGACTGCTGGAGCTGGCGGACGCGTTCGCGGGTCAGCTTGAAACGCTCGCCGACTTCCTCGAGGGTGAGCGGGCTCTCGCCGTCCAGGCCGAAGCGTCGGATCAGGATCTCGGCTTCCCGGGGCTCGAGGGCGGCGAGCATCTCGGACACTTCGTCGTTGTCGGACTTCCCGCGCAGGGTCTCGAAGGGCGTGCGTTCGGATTCGTCTTTGACGAGGTCGCCCAAGGTGGCGTCGCCTTCTTCGCCGACCGGCTGGTCCAGCGAGGCCGCGCGGTTGGCGACCGACTTCATATGCACGACCTTCGCCAGCGGGATCTCCATCGCCTGCGCGATCTCCTCGTTGTGCGGTTCACGTCCGATCTCGGCGGCGAGCCGGGCCGTGATCCGGCGCATCTGCGCGATACGGTCGACCATGTGGACCGGCAGGCGGATCGTCTTGCCGCTCGTGGCGAGCGCGCGCTTGATCGCCTGCTTGATCCACCAGGAAGCGTAGGTGCTGAGCTTGCCGCCTTTGTCGGGGTCGAAGCGCTCGACCGCCTTGATGAGCCCGAAGTTGCCTTCGGAGATCAGGTCCATCAGCGAGAGGCCGAAGTTATCGTAGTCCTTGGCGATCCGCACCACCAGCCGGAGGTTGGATTGGATCATCTTCTGGCGGGCGGCCTCGTCGCCTTTGAGCACGCGCCGGGCGAGCGCCGTCTCTTCCTCCAAGGTCAGCAGCGGCGTCTTGCCGATCTGATCCAGATAATAGCGGATCGGAGAGCGTTCCTCGGTGGAGAGTTCTTCCCAGGGCAGGCCGGGTTCGGTCGGGTCCGGATCCGCTTCAGGCTTCGCGGTGACCGGCGCCTTCGGCGGCAAGGCGGGAACGGGCAGGGCGGGCGGACGGGGTTTCGCCGGCGCGGTCTTCAAGGCGGTCTTGGGCGCAGGCTTGGTCGCGGCCTTCGGCGCGGGTGTCCCGACGGGCGGACCGGGCTTCGTCTTAAGGGAAGCCTTCGCCTTAGGTTTAGCCGGCCCCTTGCCCGGCTTCACCGTTTTTTTCTTAGGCTTTGGCACGAGCTTGGTTCAGGACCGAAGTCCGGCGGCCAGGCCGAGGGCTCGCAGCACGCTTTTGGATTTGTTGACGGTCTCCTCGAACTCGGACGCGGGCACGGAGTCGGCGACGACGCCCGCGCCGGCTTGGATGCTCGCGACGCCGTCGCGGAGCGAAGCGGTGCGGATGACGATGCACGAATCATGGCCGCCATCGAAGCCGAAGTAGCCGACCGCGCCGCCGTACACGCCGCGCCGTTCGCCTTCCAGTTCGGCGATGACCTGCATCGCGCGCACCTTGGGGGCGCCCGAGAGGGTGCCGGCGGGGAACGTCGCCCGGAAGAGGTCGAAAGCGTCCTTCTCGGGCGAGAGCCGGCCCTCGACCTGCGAGACGATGTGCATCACGTGCGAGTAGCGTTCGACGATGGCGTAATCCGGGACCTTCACCGAACCCGGCACGCAGACGCGTCCCAGGTCGTTGCGGGCGAGATCCACGAGCATGAGGTGCTCGGAGCGTTCCTTGGGGTCGGCGAGGAGCTCGGTCTCGAGTTTCCGGTCGCCGGCTTCGTCGCTCCCGCGCGGGCGGGTGCCGGCGATCGGGCGGATCTCGCAGCGCCGGCCGGTGAGGCGGACGTTCACTTCCGGCGAGGCGCCGACGACGTCGAACCCCCGTCCCGTCTCGAGGACGAACATATAGGGGGAAGGATTGACGTGGCGCAGCACGCGGTAGAGGTCGAGCGGGTCTCCCTTGAAGGGGACGTCGGTGCGGCGGGAAAGCACGACTTGGACGCAGTCGCCGGCGCGGACGTATTCCTGCGTCCGGCGGATGGCCGCCTCGAAGGCTTCCTGGGTGAAGTTCGCCTGGCCGGTCGCGAGGCCGGCGACGGCGGGCAGTTCGGCGGCCACCGCCGCGCGCGGGCCGGTGACCACGGCGCGCAGGGCGGCCAGCTCGCGTTGGGCCGCGGCCCAGGCTTCGTCGGCTTCGGCCGGCGATTTCAGGCGCGCGTTGACGATGAGCCGCAAGGTCTGGCGCGCGTTGTCAAAAGCGACCACGCGGTCGACGAGCATGAAGTGGAGCAACGGCGTCCCGGCCGGATCGCGCCGGGCGAGAGGGACGGTGGGCTCGATGCGGTGCACGTACTCATAGCCGACCATGCCGACCATGCCGCCGACGAAGGGAGGGAGGCCGGGCACCTGGGCCACGCGCAGTCCGGACAGTTCTTTTTTGACCAAGGCGAGGGGGTCGGCCGGGGTCGGGATGGTTTCTTTCGTGCCGTCGCGTCGCGTGATCTCGGTCCGGTCTTCCCAGGCCGTCAGGGTCATCGCCGGGGCCGCCCCGCAGAAGCTGTAGCGGCCCAGCTTATCGCCGCCGGTCACGGATTCGAAGAGGAAGGGCGAACCCAGGGAGCGAAGCCGCGCGTAGACCGAGACGGGCGTCTCGAGGTCGGCCATCAGGTCGAGGCAGACCGGGATGACGTCGCACGTCTGGGCCAGCTGGCGGAAGGTAGCTTGGTCGGGCACTAGGCTCACCTCGCCATTTGAATGGTTAAATCCGCCCTTTGGAAACCATTTTAACTCTTTGGAGCGGAATGTGTCGTCCGCCCCCGCCTTCAGGAGCGTCCGGCCGCCGTCCAGCGGCCCCAGAGCGAGAGCGGCAGCAGCCGGCCGTTGTTTTCCTGACGCAGGGCCAGTTCGCCGATGTCGATCTTGCCGGGCAGCCCGCGCGTGATGTCGGCGAGCAGGTTATGGCACAGGATGGAAGAAGCGTCGATGGTGTAGACGGTCAGGATCATGAACTGCGCCTGCGGCGAGAGCAGCTCGCGACACGCGCGCAGGAGGGGAGCCAGGTCCCGCTCGACTTTCCAGAACTCTCCCGTCGGGCCGCGTCCGAAGGCCGGCGGGTCGAGCATGATGGCCTCGTACTGGTTGCCCCGCTTGACCTCGCGCTTCACGAACGTCATCGCGTCCTCGATGATCCAGCGGATCGGCGCCTGGGCCAGGCCGGAGAGCTCCTGGTTGCGTCTTCCCCAGGCCACGGCGGGCT
>JBDLWC010000022.1:0-2650 GCA_039804485.1 Verrucomicrobiota bacterium | reverse complement strand
CGGGGCGGTGGCCTTGGTGGACCGGACGGCTGCCCGCCGTGAATTCAGCGGGGCGACCTTGCTGGCGCTAGGCTGGGCGCTCGCCGGCGAGTTGAAGCGAATGACCCAGGCCAGACGCGTCGCGATCGTGCTGCCTCCGGGCGTCGCGGCGGCCGTCGCCAACCTCGGCTGCCTGCTCGCCGACAAGGTGCCGGTGAACCTCAATTTCTCCTTGGGTCGCGAGCAGGCCTTGTCCTGCCAGCGTCGCGCCGAGGTCGACCTGGTCATCACGGCCGGTGCTTTCCGCGATAAGCTGGCCGAGAAGTTTCCGGACTTCCCTTGGGGCGAGCACGTCTTCGATGTCGCCGATTTCCTGAGAGCCTGCCCGCGGGCGGGCCTGGCGGCGCGGATTGCGGTCATCCGCTGTCTGCCCGTCGCATGCTCGCTCGCCTTGATGGGCGTGTCGCGCCGCGGCGGCGAGCAGGAGGCGGCGTTGCTCTTCACCAGCGGCAGCTCCGGCCAGCCCAAGGGCGTCCGGCTTTCGCACCGGAACATCCTCGCCAATCTGCGGCAGATCGAGGACGCCGATATCTTGCCCGACAACGCCGTGCTCCTGAGCAGCCTGCCGGTCTTCCATAGTTTCGGCTTCACCATCGGGCTCTGGTACTGCCTCTCGCGCGCGCCGCGGCTGGTGACGCTGCCTTCGCCGCTCGACGCCGCCGCGGCCGTCAAGGCCATCAAGGAGGAGAAGGTCACTGTCGTCGTCGGGACGCCTACCTTCCTCCGGCCATACCTGCGCCGAGGCACGGCCGAAGACTTCGCTTCGCTGGAGTGGGCCGTCGTGGGCGCGGAGAAATGTCCGACTGACCTGGTCCAAGGCTTCGCCGCGCAGCTGGACACTCCGATGCTGGAGGGTTACGGCATCACCGAGACGAGCCCGGTCTTGTCCGTGAACGTGCCCGACCGCGCCGATGCCGAGGCTCCGGGCGGACTCTGGGTCGGCAACGTCTGCGGCTCGGTGGGCCGGCCGGTCGTCGGCATCGCGGTTCGCTTCCGCGACCCCGTCACGGGCGAGATCCTGCCAGGCGGCCAGACGGGCCTGCTCGAGATCCGTGGCGCCAATGTCTTCCTAGGCTATCTTGATCCCGCCCAGACGGGGCAGGCCATGACGGCCGATGGTTGGTATCGCACGGGCGACCTGGCGCGTCTCGACGAAGAGGGTTTCTTGCATCTGGCCGGCCGCCTTTCGCGTTTCTCGAAAATCGGCGGCGAGATGGTGCCGCATGGCGTGATCGAAGAAGCCTTGCGCAAGGTGCTGGGCGTCGCGGAGGCGACGGAGCTTAAAGTCGCCGTCGCCAGCGCGGCCGATCCGGTGAAGGGAGAGCAGCTCGTGGTCTTGCATGTCGACGACGTCGATCCCGAGGCGCTCCGTGGCGCGCTGGCCGCCGAGGGCCTGGCCAACCTATGGATTCCCAAGGTGTTCAAGAAGGTGCCGGGCATCCCGATTTTAGGCACCGGCAAGCTGGATTTGAACAAGTTGCGGGAGCTGGCACAGGGCTGACGCGGTTTTGGCTCGCTTGTGGCTTAAGGTCGAATGTCCTTTTATTCGATCATGCCTAAAAAGAAGAAGCCGCTGAAGAAGTCCGTCAAGGTGGTCAAGTCCCGCAAACCCGCAGCCCGGCCTGTCAGAAAGGCCAAGGCGAAGGTCGTCGCCGCGAGCTCCTCGCCGATCGCGGCCTTCCGCGACGCGGTGCTTCATCACCTTAAGAGCACCTTCGCCCGTGATCGCGTCACCGCCACCCGCGGCGACTGGTGGATGGCCACGTGCATGGCGGCGCGCGACCAGATGCTCGAGCGTTACATCGACACGCAGTCCCAGCATTCGAGCCAGAACGTCCGGCGCGTCTATTATCTCTCCCTGGAGTATCTGATGGGCCGCGTGCTCTCGAACAACCTCGTCAACCTCGGCCTCCGAGAGGTCGCGACCCGGGCGCTCGCCGAACTGGGCCAGGACCTGGAAGCCGTCGCCGAAGAAGAAGCCGACATGGGCCTCGGCAACGGCGGCCTCGGCCGTCTCGCGGCCTGCTTCCTCGACTCCTTGGCGACGATGGATATCCCGGCCGTCGGTTACGGCATCCATTACGAGTTCGGCCTCTTCCGGCAGACCTTCGTCCAGGGCCGTCAGGTCGAGGTCGCCGACAACTGGCTGGCCAACAACAACCCCTGGTTGCTCCGCCGTCCGAACTTCCGGGTCAGCGTGCCTCTCTACGGACGCGTCAAGCATTCCAAGGACGACCGCGGCAACCACCTGGCCGAGCTCATCGAGACCCGCGACCTTCTCGGGGTGCCTTGGGACATCCCGATCGCGGGCTTCGGCGGCAGCAGCGTGAACTTCCTGCGCCTCTGGGAATCCAAGGCGGCTTCCGAGTTCGATTTCCGCGCCTTCGATCGCGGCGGCTACGTCGAGGCGGTGAGCGACCGTACCTCGAGCGAGACGGTCTCCAAGGTGCTTTACCCGAACGACAGCACGGAGAGCGGCAAGGAGCTCCGTCTCGTGCAGCAGATCTTCTTCGTCTCCTGTTCCTTGCAGGACATCCTGCGCCGCCACCGGCGCCTGAACCCGGATTTCTCCAACCTGCCGGCCAAGGCCGCGGTCCAGCTCAACGACACG